>CAMVRW010000205.1 GCA_947169985.1 uncultured Butyrivibrio sp.
TTTATTTTGTTCAGACCATGCCAATGGAGGAAAAGAGACTTAGCATGGGCTGGGCGGTAGATGAAAGCGCTCTTCCTTACCTGGTTTTATATTACAGGGATGAGGAGACGGCAAAAGAGCTTATCCTTGATAGTGACGTGGTTTTATTTGGGTGGACGGAAGGAATGCTTTCGGACCTTAGAAGCCAGAGGCTCTCATCGGGGAAGCTCTCTTTTTGTGTCAGCGAGAGAATATATCGTGAGGGACAGTGGAAGATGATAAGTCCACGGGGCCTCATGAATAAGAAAAAAGAGCATTTCGATTTCAGGGATAAGCCCGTGTATCTTCTTTGCACCGGAGCCTATGTGGCTTCAGATTTTTCACTGATCAAGAGTTACCCTGGGAAAATGCTGAAGTGGGGATATTTTCCCGGAGCTAAAAAGGTGCAGGAGGAAACTGTCGCTGCTTCGGGTAAAAGAGCTTCGGGTTCAGCTGCACCTGATGAGAGGATTAAGCTCTGCTGGGCAGGAAGGCTCATTGACCTTAAGCATCCGGAGTTCGCAGTAAAGGTAGCAAGCGCCCTTAAAAATGCAGGATACAGCTTCAGCCTGGACCTTGTTGGAGATGGACCACTTCTTGGTAGCTTGCAGGAATTGGTGAATAGAGAGGGGCTTTTGGAGGTGGTGAACATCACCGGAGGTAAGAAGCCTTCTGAGGTTCTTCAGTACATGAAGGAGGCAGATGTATTTCTTTTCACCAGCAATTACCTGGAGGGCTGGGGAGCTGTGGTGAACGAAGCCATGGAAAATGGCTGTGCACTGGTGGCATCAGCTGAAGCCGGGGCAGTTCCGTTCCTTATAAAGCATGGTGAGAATGGTCTTGTTTACAGGGATGGAAGCTATGATGATTTTGAAGAAAAGGTCAGATACCTTTTTGAACACAGGGATGAGATAAAGACCCTTGGGCAGAAGGCCAGGGAGACTATACGGAGCAGCTGGAACGCTGATAATGCGGCAAAAGAGCTGTATCGGTTCTGTAGTGAGTTCCTGAAGGGACAGAAACCTGAGCCTGCAGCCGATGGGCCCATGAGCAGGGCAGAGGTTATAAAGGCTCCGGGATTTATCCGGACAATGCAGGAAAAAAACCACTTGGAGTAAAGGCTTGAAAACTATTGATGATCTTTTGGACAAGAAAATAGAGCTGCTTGGCATCACATTAAGGGTGGTTGAGGTGCTTTTCTTTGCCGTGATGCTGGGCCTTGGGTTATCTATGAGGATTGCTCTCTTTGAATATGAGTCCGGGGATTACCACTATTTCCTGTCTGTGTGGATGCAGGAGTGCCACGATGCAGGTGGAATAGGGTATCTGGGGATTGAGCCCTTTTCCTCTTCAAGGAGCACTATCAACTATGGGTGCATGTATCAGTACATCATTATTCTGCTCCACTATCTGCAGGGGCTGATGACGGATATTGCCCTCTTAAAGAGTGTGTCAGTGATATTTGACGTTGTATGTGCTGTTACAATTATGCGTATCGCTTACCTGGTGACAGGAGAGGATGTAAAGAAGGCCCTGATCTCTTTTGGTGCAGTGATGGTCCTTCCAACTGTGGTTCTTAACAGTTCAGCATGGACCCAGTGCGATTCCATATATGTTTCCTTTATGCTCCTTAGTCTTTTACATCTTATGAAGGGGAATGGAAACAGGACATTTATCTATCTGACACTGGCGTACAGTTTTAAACAACAGGCGATATTTTTGATTCCGCTTCTGATAATCCTGTGGCTTATGGGCAAAGTTAAACTTAGATATATTTTGTGGTTTCCTGTGGTTATCTTCATTACCATTATCCCGGCTCTTCTGGCGGGAAGGAAACTTTCAGAGCTGCTTTCAATATATGGCGAGCAGGTCAACACCTATACTTATCTCACTATGAACTATCCAAGTATCTATTCCGTAGTTTCGGAAGGGCTTAAGGAGAATAATAGAAAGATGATCATCTCTGCCGGGACAATGGCTACAGTGATGGTGCTGGGGGTTATAGCTTTCTATATAAGGGATAAGAAGGTAGAGGTTACCAATGAATTTATAATAACGCTTGCAATATTTACCATAGAAGTATGCCTGTTTATCCTGCCTGTGATGCATGAGAGATACGGATATTTCCCGGAAATTCTGGCGGTGGTTTACGGAGTAACAAGGTATAAGAGGATGGTAGTCTGCGCCTTTTTGCAGGTGATCTCGGTGATCACCTATTCAAGATTTCTATTTGGTTCAATGGTGACAGTGATCTGGCCTCTTGCAATAGGTCTTTTCATGGTTATCATGTTCCTGGGCTATGACCTTAAGCTTCAGATGGATTCTAAGGAGGTAAGAAATGCCTGATAATAAACCTAAGATTTCAGTCATAATACCTGCCTATAACGTGGAAGGACTTTTGGAGAAGTGCGTAAAGTCTGTAGTTTCACAGGATTACCCGGGGGAGCTTTTGGAGATTATTGTTGTGGATGACGGCTCTACGGACGGTACAGGGAAGCTTTTGGATGAACTGGCAGTTAGGTACTCCAATGTGACAGCTGTTCACCAGAAAAATGGAGGCTCAAGCAGCGCCAGGAACCACGGACTAAAGCTCGCAACAGGTGAGTATGTAGGTTTTGTTGACAGCGATGACTATGTTTCAACTCTTATGTACAGCGCTCTTGTGGAGGCAGCCCTGCGGCTCGATGCTGACATGGTCCAGGCTTCCAGGGATGAGATAGCAGAGGATGGCACAAGGCTTCCTGATGTTGTGATCCCTCCGGCAAAAGAGACTGTCATAACACCGGGGGAGCACCTTGAAACCCTGCTTCTTCATAAGGGAGATGCCTCATTTTGCACCAAGCTCACCAGAAGGAGCCTTTTTACTGAGGATATGAAATTCCCAGAGGGAGAGCTCAACGAGGATTTCTATCTGATGATCCATATGCTGGAGAAGGTGAACAAGCTGGTGATACTTCCAGGGCAGTACTACCACGTGTTCTACAGGACAGGGAGTAACTCCAGGAAAAAGAAACAGGACAGGGACTACTTCCCATCTGTTTTTACGGATATTGTAAGGAATGCTGATGTGGCACTGGAACTTGTTAAGAAGAATCATCAGTCACTGATAAAGGTGGCAGAGAGATTCGGATATGTTCAAAGGCTGGATTACCTTTTGCATATTCCAGTATCCAAGATGACTGATGACAACATCTTCTACAGGAAGGTGGTAAGAAGGGTCAGGAAAGACATCTTTAAGATTCTTGGAAACAGCTATCTCTCAGGTAAGCAGAAAACATATCTACTGTTATTGAGTATCGCTCCGAAGACAGTAAGAAAGACCCATGCACGGATACGGGGATTATAAATGTGAAAAAATTAATCTTTTCTTTAATATTCATCATATCTGTGGTGGTCAGCCTGTTTTATGGGTACAATAAGTCCGGATTTCATGAGGATGAGTACTACACCTATTATTCAACTAACAGGACCATGGGGCTTTATCAGCCGGACAGGGAGTGGCAGGACAGACAGACTATTCTGGATGAGTTCGTGGTGAAAAAAGGAGAGGGCTTTAACTATGGACTGGTAAAGCTGGTTCAGTCCTGGGATGTGCATCCTCCTTTCTACTACTTTGTTTTCCACACCCTTTGCAGCTTTGTGCCAGGGGTATTTACCAAGTGGACAGGGATCATAACGAACCTTATTGCCTTTGCCATAGCCTGGCTGTTTATGTGCCTTTTGTTGGAGAGGCTGAAACTTCCGCTTTTTGTGGAGATCATCACCCTGATCTTCTGGGGACTGAATCCCCAGACGGTTTCCTGCAACATGCTTATAAGGATGTATGCCTGGCTTGGGGCAGCAATACTGGCTTGTGCATATTTTCATGTACGGCTTGTACAGGATTATGATAACAATGGGTTGGAAATAAAAGACTTTATTATAAGGAGTCTCATACCTATCATGTTGACTTCCTATATTGGATTCCTTATCCAATACTTCTATATCTTTTTCTTTATAAGTATTGGAATCGCTGTCACAGTATGGATTGTATTTGTGAGAAAGGACATCCGGAACGGCATAATATATGTGCTGGCCTGTGGATTGTCCCTGGGACTGGCAGTGCTGACCTATCCCTCAAGCCTTAGTCACATGTTTGGCGGCTACAGAGGAACAGGAGCTTCAGGAAGCTTTTTTGATCTTGCCAATACAGGATTGAGACTGAGTTTCTTCGTGGGACTTTTTAATGACTTTGTTTTTGCTGGTGCCCTGATACTGCCAATCTTCATGATTTTCCTTGGGGTTCTTCTTGGGATTACCAGCAGAGACCCCAAAAAGAAAAAGGGAGAGTTGCCAAGACCTGAGGTAATGATGATCACCATTGGGGCAATAGGGTATTTCCTTCTGACCTCCAAGACAGCTCTTTTGGTGGGAAGTGCCTCCAACAGGTACGAAATGCCGATCTATGGCCTGCTGATCCTGCTTATCTTTATGGATGGTTACTATGTTCTTCACAGGATGGGAAATCCTGTCCTTATATATATGTTTGTGGCTGTAGCGATGGCTCTTTTGCTAAAGGGACACGTATATGACAGAAATGTACTGTTCCTGTACCCTCAGGACAAGGAAAAAATAGCATATGCTACCGAAAATCAGGATGAAGTGGCAGTGGTGATGTTTAATCCTGCAACGCCCCACAACGTATGGCGTCTTACAGATGAACTGTTGGTATATCCAAAGGTCTTTTACATGGACGAGGAGAACCTGGACAGCATAGTTGAGCCTGA
>CAMVRW010000206.1 GCA_947169985.1 uncultured Butyrivibrio sp.
CCATAAACCTGAAGGAAGGAATGACCACCTCTTCCCACTCCATTACAGGGATTGAGTTTATCTGTGGAAGATTAAGAGTCTTTACCGCTTCCTGAACCTTTGAAAGGCCCTCGTCATCAGCCTTAAGCTCCGCCACCTCAGGAACCTTTCCATAGGCACCCTCAAGAACGTTCTTCATCTCATAATAACCCGGATCGTCCGATGCCCCGGCAAAAAAGCTTGTGACACTATAAATGTCGCTCCACTCATCCTTGCTGCGATCAATAAGACTGGTTAAAAGAACTGCACTCTTAACTCCATCAGGAGTATCCAGGGCAAAGGGAATTCTTCCAAACCACATCATGGTGCGGAAATATCTTTCCAGGTCATCGTCGCCCTCATAGTAGCCTCTTACCTTGTACTGGGTGTAATCCTCGTTAAGGCCTGAGATTACGCAGTTATCTATAGTCTCTGCCGCCATGATCTTCTCATATTCAGCCTGGGTATTTGCCTTGAAATCCGCTCCTGCCTTCACCGGCGCAGCGGCATTGCTGCCCTGAAGAAGTCCTGCCACGTAAAAGAACTCCATATTCTTCTCAGCTGCACCTTCCCACTCAGTGCCTTCAAGCTCCTCATAGTCCTTCATGGCCAGGTCGTACATTGAGGTAGTGAGGGTCCTTAGCTCTTTTATCAGATAGTTCTTCTCTGTCTGCTTCATAAGATAAGCGAAGTACAGATGGTACGTGTGCATCAGGGAATCAACTGTGACAAAGTTAGGAAACATCACATATCTGTTGAATTCGTAAATATCAAAGAACTCGTTGTAACCGGACCTTTGAACAGCAAAGTTATTCTTGATCAGCCCCTGCCTTATGCCTGCAGCGCTGGGATTTGCGTACTCATGATCCGGCTCAAAATAATAAACAAAATCCTGCTCATAAAAGACGTTAGAGAAATCCTCAGCAACTTTATATGGCTCAACAGCCGGAACCAGATTGGGATCGTAGTAGATCTCCTCATCGCCAAGAAGTCCGCCTCTAAGGTATTGAACTTCTCCCTCTTTAGCAGGACTGTCTTCAGCCTTATCTGAAGAAGTTCCTCCATTCTCTGAAGGCTGCTGCGCATCAGTTTTTTCAGCTTCACTGCTTTCAGGCGTCTGCTGAACCTGCGTATTTCCGCAGCCTATAACGGAAAATGTCAGACAGCAAGCAAGTGCCACGGCAATAGATCTTTTCATATTCATCCTCCAATAATACGTTTTTTCCATTAATATCATATGGAATATTATACCAAAGATAATAAAAAAAATATTAGACCAAACAGGGAAAAAGTACGATAATATAGGATAGTAAATTTGTAAAATCAGGAGAAGACTATGATTCAGGACAAAAAGATAGTCGCCCTATGCACATATGGAATCAGTGATCCGCAGGTCTTTAGCTTTATTACTGAGCTGAACGATCTGCTGCGCAAAAACGGCTGTTTTCTTTTCATATATACCATGAATACTGAGATTGGTAATGGTGGTGAATTCTATCAGGCTGAAGCCTCGGTATATGACCTCATCCCTTTTGACCGCACTGACGTTGTTGTCATCATGGATGAGAAGATCAAGAGCCGCAAGGTTGTACAACACATCATTGATTCAGCTAATAAGAATAATGTTCCTACCGTCGTAATTGATGGCGAATATGATAATTCTTCTATCGTTAAATTCGACTACGCTAAGGGCTTTGAGTCCGTTGTAAGACACGTTATCGAGGATCATAAAGTAAAACATCCTCATTTCATGGCCGGAAAAAAGAGCAGCGAATTTTCCACTGAACGTTTCGAAGTTTTCAAAAAAGTCATTGAAGAAAACGGCATAAAATATGATGACTCCATGCTTAGCTATGGAGATTTCTGGTCAGCTCCTTCAAGAGCTGCCACCCGTAAGCTTCTTGAGAGAGATGAGCTCCCGGATGCAATCATCTGTGCAAATGACATCATGGCTATAAATGTCTGCGATGTTCTGCAGTCTGAGGGTATCAAGACCCCTGAGCAGGTTATTGTTTCTGGTTTTGACGGAATTGATGAAGCATTTCTTTCTACTCCCGGAATCACTACTGCCATATGTGACAGTCATTCATTGGCAGATTCAGTCCTTGAATGCGTTATGGAGATTCTTTCCGGGGCGAGAAACGTTCGTAAATGGATCACACCAAAATTTATCGCCAACGAATCATGTGGCTGTGACAGGGTAGATATCAAGTCCCTTTCAAAGGTACATGAGCTGAACAACCGATTCTACCACCATCAGGATGATATCCACATCATGCAGAACCTGACAGCGATCATGATGTGTAGCCAGACCTTTGAGGAGTGTTCCTACCACATCAGACACTCCCTTACAGATAACATGTGCTGTGTTGTTGAGGATGCAATCTTTGATGTTGAGCGCAACTTCTTCCTTGAGGATGTAAAGAGCACTACAAAGAGCATTATCTACAACTCCTACAGCAATGAAGTAGCAATCTCACCCTACAGCGAGCACCAGATCGTCCCAAATATTGGTAACATCATCAAAAAGGGTTATCCGCTTATTTTCAACGCCCTTGAATACATGGGTAAATCTATTGGTTTTGTATGCTACTCTTTTGAAAAATATAATCTTGTGGACTGGTCAAGAACTCCCAGCATGACAAACTGTCTGGGCATGGGTCTTGGCGGATTTATTACCTTAAGATATCAGGACTTCCTGAGGGAAAAGATCATGTCCATGTACCAGAGCGATGCTCTTACAGGACTATACAATCGAATGGCTTTCCTTGATAAATTTGAGGAGCTAAAGGAAAGTAAGACCCATGAAGGTCAGGAAATGACCATAATAATGGCTGACCTGAACGGCCTCAAGCAGATAAATGACACCCGTGGTCACACAGCAGGTGATCAGGCCATTTCATCTGTAGCCAAAGCTCTAAAACTCACATGCCCAAAGGAATCGCTGTGCGTAAGGTATGGCGGCGACGAAATGCTTGCCCTTATCCCAGAGAAGATAGATCAGTCAGTCTTTGAAAAAGAAATGCAAAAGCGCCTTAATGAGTACAGCAAAAAGTATGGCTTTACTATATCTGCCAGCTTCGGCACCTACACGGCCACAATGGACGACGCTCTTGATCTTAATAAGATCATCTCCATCGCAGACCAGGAGATGTACAAGATGAAAAAGGCAAAGCATGAGAACAAATAAAAAAATTCCCGGTAGAAAATGATCTATCGGGAATTCTTTTTTGCTATTTAATTGTCATTTAACCTCGTCTGTGGTTCCGTCCTTCTTGACTACCTCAAGTCTGCATCCAAGTCCGAATGCTGCAACAGATCCGGCAATCAGTGCCCATGGAGCTGCTGCCAGTCCAAGGATTCCACCAAGGATTCCCACATTGACCGGTACGCTGAATACAACCTCGTCACCCTTTTTGATCTGGATTCTGTCTACGTTACCCTCTTCAACCTTTTTCTTTAACTTTTCGATCAATTCCTTAACATCATCTCCGATGTCCTTTGTACCCGGCTGGATGATCTTGATTGCAGCATCAACATCGCCATTTGCTTTTAAGAGCGCTTCCTTAGCTGCCTTGTACTCAACGCCAGTCATCTCCATTACTTTCTCAATAGCTTCAATTGTGATTTCCATAACCTTCTCTCCTTTCAACCAAATACTGTTTGGATGTTTTTATTATAGTTTCGTAGAAAAACTAATTACACAGCGATTATTACGAATTCAGAAGCTCTATTTAGCACCACAGGCGAATTACGAATCTATTGCAATCCTTGTGGAACCACTATATCATATCATTTGACAGCAAAGGAGGACATAATGAAAGATTTTAAGAAATGGATATGGGTATACCTGATAGGTGCCTTCGTTATCATAAGCATCGCACTTATAATCAGCATAGCCCTTGAATCAAATAGACTGCGCCACTTTAAGACAGATCTTTTTGTTCTGACCCACGAGTCGGATGTATGCGTGGCAGACGGACCTGACGGCCGTGTAAGAGTAAATTCTGACAACTGGGTTACAGTTTATTCTATTATTGAAAAACTTCACGGGAATCTCAGTATAACGGCACATAAGCCAGTAGATACCGTGACATTCACTTTTGATTGTCACGACGAAGAATGGACCCTGTCAGTAGAAGAGATAAACAAAAGTAAGCTCATCCTTCGCCTCCAGGGCCCAAGAAGTTATGTTGTTCACGTTGTTAACGACGGAAATTTCGAAAATTTCAAGAAGGCAGCTGCCATAGACAGCTTTAATGCCAAAAACAAGTCTTTCTAAGACTCATGCTTTTATTGCCCAGCGCATCTTGGTTGATTTGCTCCTGGGATTAACGCGGCACTCTTCTGCTGAAGGCCGGATCACTTCCGATGCCACTTCGCTGTAGATGCCGCTTTTTTGAAGTTCTTTAAAGGATTTCTTTACCAGCCTGTCCTCTCCGGAATGGAACGTAAGAATTGCAACTCTTCCGCCGGGCTTAAGAACTTCAGGCAGCTTTTCAAGAAATTCATACAGAACTTCAAACTCACTGTTAACATCAATTCTCAGAGCCTGGAAGACTCTAGCGCAGCTCTTCTTTATAGCCTGGTCCTTTTCATCCTTTGGCACCTTCCAAAGTGCCTGGGTTATGGCGTTCCTAAGGGCCGTTGTGGTGTCCATGGGATCGCCTTTTTTCATTAGCGAAAAGACCTTTTCCCCTATTTCATCTGCATAGGGCTCATCCGAGTTCTCCACC
>CAMVRW010000207.1 GCA_947169985.1 uncultured Butyrivibrio sp.
ATTCAGGGGCTTTGTGCCCTACAGAGACCTGTTTGACCAAAAGGGCATCATGCTGTACTTCATTTATGGGCTGGCGTCGCTTTTGTCACGGACTACTTTCCATGGCGTTTTTCTGATGGAAGTAATTGCAGCGTTTTTCTCGCTTTTGGCAATACTCAGGATCTATCAGCTGTTCCTGGAACCCAGGACGTTTCCTTATATTTTGACACCAATAACCGGTGCAGTGATCTATTCCTCTTTGAATTTCTACTGGGGTGGATCTGCGGAAGAATTTCTTTTCCCATTTATCATGTGGGGGATTTATCTGTCGGTTAGGCACTTCAGGCTCCAGTACCCAAAGCCCATGGACTATCGAACTGTTTTGGCTGGAGGAATCCTGGCAGGGTGCGTGTTGAACATTAAGTTCAATTCACTGGGATTGTTCTTTGGCTGGATGGCAGTGGTGTTCTTTGCAGACCTTATTGGGGATCGGAACATTGCAAAGGCCGTTATCAGCTGCTTCGTGTTCCTTGGGGGAATGATTCTTGCTACGCTCCCCTGGATCATTTACTTTGGGGTTCATGGGGCAATCGGGGACTGGATTTACGTATACATCTACAAGAACGTGTTTGAGTATTCTGAGAAGCTCTCAGGGGCAGAGCGCATTGCAAGGCTCTATGACATTGTGAAGAACCACGCTATGAACAACGGCGTTGTGTATGTGCTTATAGGGATTGGAATCGTGTATTTCATTGCTTCTACGGTTTCAAGCTATCTGTATGAGGACAGAAATGCCCTGGTTAAGAGGAACAGGTTCTTCGTGGAGATGAGTATCGCTGAGGTCCTGAATCTTGGAGCGCTGTTTTTCTTCCTTGTTCTGGTGATATTTATTGGCGGAGTAAGCCTTCCTTACTACTCATTTCCGATTAATGGATTTGTTGTGTTTGGTTTTATTCCGTTTTGTTATATAATAGAAAAGTTCCTTAAGGCTCGGATTGAGAAAAATACTCATGGAAGGAACTATGACGGAGCTATCCTTGATTCGTCGTTAGCCTTTGGTTTGAGCCTTGTTTCTTTTGCTGCGACAGTTATCCTGTGCCTTCTGACTTCCATAAACGTGAAAGTTATGAGGCTTTCCAAGGACGAGCTGTGGCTATATCATTTCAGGGATTACATTGAGCAGTCCGGCGTTGAGGATCCGGGACTTATCGTGCAGTTCACCTTTGATGTAGGGTTGTACACGGTTTTGGATATTGAGCCTATCTGCTACTATTTCCAGACCCAGACCCTGAATATGCAGGAGGTCATTGATTATCAGAAGCAGTACCTCCACAGCGGAGAAGCGGATTTCGTGGTGACCTGCGACAATCTGGCCGAGGGCATCGGAGACAGATACGACGCTGTTTTATATGAACGTTGTCAGTTCTACAATTTCGATCACACATACTATCTGTACCAGAGGAACGAGAATCCTGTGGAAGAACAGTAGGTTTAAAGAAGGAGAGTTTTATGCCAATCAGAGTTAATAGTTTCATGGGAAAGTTTGGCTGGTTTGCCAGAAAGCATTTCCCTATGCTTGCAAGTAATGCTTATCTTAAGCTGCAGTTTGTCACAAGATCCAAGTCCCAGAAGGCTTACTGCGATTATTTCCTGAATGCCAAGGAAGTGCCAATGCCAAACGTGGTAAACATCGAGACCATCAACAGATGTAATTCCACCTGCGCATTCTGTACAGCCAATGTTCATGCGGAAAAGAGACCTCTGGCGAAGATCGACGATGCTCTTTATGAGAGCATTATTGACCAGCTGGCAGACTGGGGCTACAAGGGACATCTGACATTATACGGAAACAACGAGCCATGGCTCGATACAAAGATTGTGGAGAGACACAAGTACGCCAGGGAAAAACTTCCTGACAGCTTCATCTTCATGTCCACCAACGGACTTATCTTAAAGATCGAGGATGTTAAAGCCATCGCTCCATACATCAATCAGCTCATCATCAACAACTATTCTCTTGAGATGAAGCTCCATAAGAACATCCAGGAGATCTACGATTACGTTAAGGCTCATCCCGACGAGTTCAAGGACCTGGACATCCAGATCCAGATGAGATACCTTCAGGAGGTTCTTACAAACCGTGCAGGTTCTGCGCCTAACAAGCAGGAGACCCAGAAGGTGATAAAAGAGACATGCCTTCTGCCATTTACTGACATGTGGATCATGCCTAACGGAAAAATGGGACTTTGCTGCTGTGACAACTTCGAAGTTACTGACTTTGGCGACCTGACTAAGATGAGTCTTAAGGAAGCCTGGGGCAATGAGAAGTTCCAGGAGGTCAGAAGACAGATCGCAGAGGGCAGACAGAATTATCCTTTCTGCAAGCACTGCGACTTCATTGATGCGGGCTTCAGAATGCAGATTGTAAATGCAATCCTTCGTGGCGATCAGGACGCTGCTAACAAGCTTGGTGGTCATGAGAGAATGAAGATCGGTAACAAGAATAATAGTGATGATGGTATAAAATAATCCAGTGATCACGGTGTGGGAAATGAGGTAAATTTTGGATAAGATAGCAGTTCTGATTCCCTGTTATAACGAGGAGAAGACCATTGGAAAGGTAGTTCGCGATGCGAAGGCTGCTCTTCCGGAAGCAACTATATATGTGTACAACAACAATTCAAAGGATCGCACAGCGGAGATTGCTGCTGAAGCCGGTGCTGTAGTTCGTAACGAGTACATGCAGGGCAAGGGCAACGTTATAAGACGCATGTTCCGCGAGATTGATGCTCTTGTTTATGTTATGGTGGACGGCGATGATACCTATCCTATGGAGGCAGCTCCTGAGATGGTTAAGGCGGTCCTTGAGCACAATGCAGACATGGTTGTTGGTGACAGGCTTTCTTCCACCTATTATCAGGAGAACAAGCGTCCCTTCCACAACTTTGGAAATGATCTTGTTCGCGGTTCTGTTAATAAGCTCTTTGGCAGCGATGTCAGGGATATCATGACAGGTTTCAGAGCTTTCAGCTATGAGTTCGTAAAGACATTCCCTGTGCTTTCCAAGGGATTTGAGATCGAGACTGAGATGACTATCCATGCTGTCTACAACAACATGCAGATAGACAACGTGGTAATTGATTACAGAGACAGGCCTGAAGGGTCTGAGTCCAAGCTCAACACCTACGCTGACGGATTTAAGGTTCTTAAGACTATTGCAAGACTTTACAGGAGCTACAAACCATTCTGGTTCTTTACTTCCATTGCGGCTGTGCTGGCTCTGCTTTCAATAATCTTTCTTATCCCGATCATTCGTGAGTACTGGGCTACAGGTCTTGTACCAAGGTTCCCGACACTTATTGTTTGCAGCTTCGTAATGGTGGCCGCGGTCCAAAGTCTCTTTTCCGGACTGATCCTGTCGACCCTGGCTATCAACAACCGTCGCGAGTTCGAGATGCAGCTCAACATGCTCCAGAGACACAAAGCGAAATAACGTCAAATTCTTAAGAATTTCTTAAGATTAGCGGCAGAACTTCTTAAGATTTGCCTAAAGCTCTTTTCAAATGAAAAAAGAGTGATAAAATTTCATTTGTGAAGAGGAGACAGAGAGTATGAAAAATAAAGCGAAAGTTCTTTTAACATTAATGCTTACTGTAAGTACTGTCATGACCGGGTGTTCTCTGAAAGACACAAAGGATGCTCAGAAGGCAGATGAATATTTAACCGACAGCTCTGCAGAGAGCTCAACTACAGAGGAGGCCAATGCTGAGCAGTCTACAGTGGTCATCAAGGATCTGTTTGAGCCAGCTATAGATACCAATGACACGGCAGAGGTGACGGATGCAGCTACAGAAGCTACATCCATTGACAGGGATCAGACAGTTGAGATCGTGTTCTTTGGAGACAGCCAGATCGCAAACGGAAGGGATGATTCAACAGATATTCCAACACTTCTTTCACAGAGAGTTCCTAACTGCAAGTGCTACAACCTGGCAATTGGAGGAACAACAGCATCTCTTGAAAAGTCCACAAGTTCAATTTCACCTGCGGACATCAAGTCCCAGTCCTTTGTTGGTATGGTATATGCCCTGACAGGGCAGTCAAACAGGGATGAAACCCTTGCCGGATACCCTGGAATTCTCAACACCATGAATTCTATCGATACTGAGAATGTGGATTACTACATCATTGAGTATGGTGCCAACGATTTCTTCAGCGAAGTGCCTATGGAGAATTCGCTGTATGATACAGACCAGCTGCATTCTTACTACAATGCCCTCAGCACAGGAATTGAGAATCTTAAGAATGCAAGCCCCAATGCCACATTCATTCTGATGACACCATTTTATGGAATTTACCGTAATGCTTCTGACGGAACTTACATCGGTGATTCTTACATCGTCAGCAACGGTTATGGCACACTTGCGGATTATGCACATAAGGTTGAGTTTTTGGCAGGTGAAAAGGGAGCAATCTACTTTGATGGTATGTTCAAGACCAAGTGCGACCTATACCTTGATACAGCAGGTGAGTACCTTAGCGACAACCTGCATCTGACCCTTACCGGAAGGCAGATCTTTTCAAGGCTCCTTGCCCACTACATAAACTTCCAGGAACACAACGAGCCATATGCTTACCTGGAAACAGATTTCATCTACATTGCGGATTTCGATCCCGACGAGTACTACAGATACGATGAGGGCCAGATGAAGGAATATTTCCCTGAGTCCTGGGAAAAGTACA
>CAMVRW010000208.1 GCA_947169985.1 uncultured Butyrivibrio sp.
AGTCAAAAGAAAGTCTTGAGTACCACCTGGCTGTTCCTGGTCAATTGGAAACTCAAGACTTATAAGGTTCTTACCAAAGGTTCCGGCAAGCGTGTGCTGGAAAATATCCAGATATTTAAACATCTCCTCCTCAGGAAGAGAATCGAAGGCTTTTTTGAAGATTAGCCTTTTGTTCTTCTCGTGATCCACGAGACAACCACAGATGTGGTCAATTGTACACCTGTCAGGTGTAAACTGCTTTTTGATCTCTAATGTTTCTGCCTTGTTCATCTACTGTACTACTTCCCTTTACTCATAAATTTGTCGCACATATCCAGCGCAAACTGCACAGGATATAACTGCACCATAACGGAATCGATAAGATCACCTATCGTCATCCTAAATGCTATTTTAACAAATTTATCGTAAGTAGTATCAAACATTTTTTCAAAAACTTTAATACTCTCTACATCAATCTGATTAACTACAGGAGTACTTATATCTGTAGCAACGCCCAGCATAGAAGAAAGAGATGTCGCACTGGTTCCCATCATCTGGTTCATAGCCTCAGAAGCCGCAGAAAGATGAAGTTCTGTGATCTCTCCTGCTGTATTAGAGCCATCTCCGCCCATCATAAGGTCAGTCATTACCTTTACGTCATGTTCCTTAAGCACAAGGACGTTGTTTCCTTCAAGTCCTTTTACATAATGGATCTGTACAAAAATGCAGGTCTTTTCATAGTCATCCAAAGCTTCACTTCGCTTAATGACCTTAACATTAGGTGTGGTAATATCAACCTTTTTGTTGACCATCATACTCAGAGTCGTAGCTGAGTTTCCCATGCTGATATTGGCAATCTCTCCAAGAATGTCCATCTGTTCATTGTTAAGAGTGAATTCTTCCAAGTCAGTCACCTCCATGTCCGAATACGAAACCTACTAATATTTTAGTTTAATCGCAAACCCTTGTAAAGGCTGATTTACGGTTATAAGCAAAGCTTTATTCTTTTTTTAGATTATCTTTAATTAATCACAGTGAGCGATTATATTTAATTTGTGATTATCTTATAAAAATTCAATTGATTATTTGTGATTATTTTTGATTGATTTTGATTCCTTTTGATGCTATTCTTTTGCCATAGGCTAGATAACTACGTTTGGGAGGGACAACCGGATATGCTTACCAAGGAACGTCGCGATCTGATAGTCGCTTACATAAACGAAAAGAATGCAGTTACAGTCACAGAGCTGATGGAGGAGTTTGATGCCTCTGCTGCCACCATAAGACGTGATCTTTCAGTGCTTCATGACGAGCACAAGATCCTGAAGGTGTTTGGCGGAGCTACATCCCTTGATGCCATGGACGTGAATACCATTGAACCCACGGTTTCTGCCAAGGCAACGCTGAATGTGGAGGAAAAAGATCTCATCAGCAAATATGCTGCTTCTCTCATAAATGATGAGGACTTCGTCTACATAGACTCCGGAACCACAACTCTGGAGATGATCAAATATATAGACAATCAAAAGGCAAAATACATCACCAATGGTATTGTCCACGCTAAGAAGCTTTTGGAAAAGAACCTGAACACCATGATAATCGGCGGAAGGTGCAAACGCTCAACCGAAGCCATCATTGGCCCTGACTGTATCGAGGGCATCAGAAAGTACCACTTCACAAAGGCCTTCATGGGGACCAATGGTATATCTTTGACAGCAGGCTACACCACCCCGGATGTGGATGAAGCCCTTGTAAAGGGAGAAGCTGTAAAACACGCTTATATCTCCTACATCCTGGCAGACCACACCAAATTTGGTCAGGTAAGCTCAGTGACTTTTGCAGATATTTCAAACTGCTGCATTATCACAGATAAAGAGGTAGGCAGAAATTATCACTCAAAGACCATCATAAAGGTGGTCGACTAAAGGGAGGTCAAGATGATCTACACTGTTACTTTTAATCCCGCTATTGACTACGTAGTAAGAATGAGCGATGAGCTCCTTCCGGGAATGACCAATCGCTCCGATTCAGAGGAGTGCTACTTCGGAGGTAAGGGAATTAATGTTTCCACTATCCTTAAGAACCTTGGATATGAGAACACTGCCCTTGGCTTTGTTGCAGGCTTTACCGGAAAGGCCATTGCTGAGAGCGTCAGGCAGCGCGGCATTCACGAAAAGTTCATTGAACTGCCGGAAGGTATCTCAAGAATAAACGTCAAGATAAAGGGTCAGGCAGAGACCGAGATAAACGCCCAGGGTCCTGCGATTCCCGAGGATGCCCAGGAAAAGCTCTTTTCCCAGATAAAAGAGCTAAAGGACGGGGATGTACTTATCCTGGCAGGAAGCATACCTAATTCCTTACCCAGCGATGTTTACGAAAAGATCATTGCTCTTGTGGCTGACAGAAAAATTGAAGTCGTTGTGGATGCGACAAAGGATCTCTTAAAGAACGTCCTTAAATATCATCCATTTTTAATAAAACCAAACAATCACGAACTTGGTGAGATGTTTGGTACCGTTCTCAAAACTGATGACGAGATTGAGGAACATGCCAGAAAGCTTCAGGAACTTGGCGCAAGAAATGTACTGATTTCCATGGCAGGAGACGGAGCAATGCTCATTTCCGAAGAGGGCAAGAAGTACCGCGTAGGAGTTCCTACAGGCAAGGTAAGAAACTCAGTTGGCGCCGGAGATTCCATGGTGGCAGGTTTTATTGCAGGATACTTCAAGAATAAGAGCTATGAGGAAGCTCTTAAGATGGGTACTGCTGCAGGTTCAGCCACAGCCTTCTCTGACGATCTCGCCACAGGGGAAGCAATAACTAAGCTTTATAACGGCCTTTAAGAGAGAAGGTTGTATAAAGGGGATACAATTTAGGCAAACGGCCAAAAGGAGGGTCTATGAAAATCACAGATTTACTGAAAAAAGGCGGGATTGAACTGAACTGTCCCGCAGCTGACCAGCTCGCTGCCATCGACAGGATGATCGAGCTTCACACAAAGGTTGGCAACCTGACAGATGCAGCAAAATTCAAGGAAGCTATCCTTGCAAGAGAAGAAAAAGGCTCAACTGCAATCGGAATGGGGATTGCTGTACCACATGGCAAGTCCGCTGCAGTAGCTAAGGCAGGACTTACTGCTCTCACAATTCCATCAGGAATCGACTATAAGTCACTTGATGGAAGCCCAAGCAAACTGTTCTTCATGATCGCAGCTCCTGATACTGCTGCTGATACTCATCTTGAAGTTCTTTCCAAGCTCATGACTCTTTTAATGGATCAGAGCTTTACCAAGAAGCTTATCGATGCAAAAACTCCTGAGGAATTCCTTCAGATCATCGATGACAAGGAAGCAGAAAAAGATAATGCGACTGCTACAAAGGATGCTGCTCCTGTTAAGACTAAGCAGATCAAGAAGCTTGTTGGTGTTACAGCATGCCCTACAGGTATCGCTCACACCTTCATGGCAGCTGAGGCTCTTGAGCTCAAAGCAAAAGAGCTTGGCATAGATATCAAAGTTGAAAAGGACGGCTCAGGCGGAGCAAAAGATGTCCTTACAGACGCAGAGATCGCAGCAGCTGATGCAGTTATCATTGCCTGCGATAAGAATATTGATATGGGCAGATTCGATGGCAAGGATGTGATCATCACTTCTACCAAGGAAGCTATCCACTCTCCTGAGGCACTTATCCAAAAAGCTACTACCGGAGAGACCACTGTTTATCATCACACAGGCGCTGTAAAGAAGGAAGCTGCTGCTTCAAATGAGAGCGCAGGAAGAAAAGCTTACAAGCACCTTATGAACGGTGTTTCTCACATGCTTCCATTCGTTATCGGTGGTGGTATCCTTATTGCTATTGCATTCCTTCTGGATGACTATTCAATCGATCCAAGCAACTTTGGTTCCAACACACCTGTGGCTGCTTGGTTTAAGTCTATCGGCGGCGCAGCATTTGGATTCATGCTTCCAATTCTTGCAGGCTTCATCGCTCAGAGTATTGCTGATCGTCCAGGTCTTGCAGTTGGTTTCGTAGGCGGATATCTTGCATCAACCGGAGCTACTTTTGCTTCTCCAGGCGGCGATGTTCCTTCAGCCTTCCTTGGTGCTCTTGTAGCAGGTTTCCTTGGCGGATATATTGTTCTTGGTCTTAGAAAGATCTGTGACAAGCTTCCTGATGCCCTTGAGGGAATCAAGCCTGTACTTATCTATCCACTTGTTGGAACACTTATCATCGGCGTTGTAATGTGCCTCCTCAATCCTATTGTTGGTGCACTTAACGCTTGGATTGCAGGCGTACTTACAGGAATGTCCAGCGGATCAATCATCATTCTTGGTGCTCTTCTTGGAGCTATGATGGCAACTGATATGGGTGGTCCTCTCAACAAGGCAGCTTATGCATTTGGTCTCGCTAGCCTTGCAAACCAGAACGAGACAGGTTATATGATCATGGCAGCTATCATGGTAGGCGGAATGGTTCCTCCTATTGCCATCGCTCTTGCAACCATCGTATTCAAGAAGAAATTCACAGAAGCAGAAAGAAAGTCAGGTCCTGTTAACTTCATCATGGGTCTTTCCTTCATCACTGAGGGTGCTATCCCATTTGCAGCAGCAGATCCTGCAAGAGTTATCCCTTCACTCCTTATCGGTTCAGGAGTTGCAGGTGCTCTCTCAATGGCCTTCAAGTGCACACTTATGGCTCCTCACGGCGGAATCTTCGTATTCCCTGTTGTAGGTAACGT
>CAMVRW010000209.1 GCA_947169985.1 uncultured Butyrivibrio sp.
TCTCTGGTCATCAGACTTAAGGTTGAGTCTGATCTTAGCCATAAGTGCCTCTGAAGGCATATTCTTGAATACATACTTGCCATTTTCAAAGACTACAAGATCTCTTGATGTATAAACTGCTCTGTCTGTTCCTCTTCTGTAGTTTTCCATGGTGTCGAGCTTTATCTTTTCATCAATTGATAAGCTCTCATTCTGAGGAAGCTCTGAAGGATATCTTGTATCCTCGATAGGTATGATCTCTGTAATCCTGGAGCAGAAACGGTGTCCTGCAACTGATTCCATATGGAAATCTATGTTGATAGCTCTTGCAACCATTTCCTCAGCAGCTTTTTCTGACTGGAATCCAGCTCCTGAATGTGCATCCAAAAGGTTATTTCTCATAGAAATGATAAGGTCACGGATGGTCTTCGCATGGTGTGTTCCGATTGTTGACTTATTACCAACCTGTGCGGTCTGTACAAGCCATGAAGCTCCTTCTGCGGTAGCAACTTCGGCAAATACAAAGTATGAACCATTCATCTTCTTCTCCAGGTCAAGACCTTCCTGAGCAGTAAAGTTATCTGTTTCCTGTAATGTTGAGATATTCCTGTCGGGATATGCCTGACGCAGATTTGCCTCAAATGCAAGTTCCTGGATACGGATATTCTCTGACTTAGGAACGAATGATAAAACTGACTTAAGCGTTGTTGTCTTACCGGATGCCTGCATACCGGTTATGATTACATTGCTGTAGCCTTTAATAAGCCACTTGATCATCGTGATCGGAACGATATTGTTGACATCACTAAGTACATGCTTCGGATCAAGCGATGGCATTGAATCGAATTTACGAACATAAAACTCCCAGGAATCCGCTGCTGGTGGTCTTGCAACTACCACACGGGAGTTATCCATCATGGTTGATACAACTTTTGGATTTCTTCTTGAAAGAGCAACCGGAGCATTGTGCTTGTATACGTTTGAGCATATTCTTACAAGCTCGTCCTGCGAACCGAGGCTCAAAAACTTAAGCTTAAGGTCTATACCATGTACCTTTACCCATACTGATTCGAAAGAATATGGCAGCTCTTCAGACTGTGATGAGTAACCGGTAAAAGGAATTCCGGAAACACCACCATCCACTTCATCTACCGCATTATCAAAAAGGATATCCGCAGCACCAAAGCCCTTATACTCTGAGAACACTCTCTGGGATATGATCTCAAGCTTATCCTCATAGTCAATTCGCTCAATTGTTACAATGAAGTCCTTATATGCTTCTTCAATTTCTTCATCAGTTACTTCATAAAGGTAATCGCCATCTTCATCAACTTTGGGATTGAGCCAGCCATAATCTTCGATAAGCTGTACAAGACCGTCCTTCTTATACTCTTTCATATAGAAGTAAAGCATTATCTCGAACTTGTCTCTTGTAGTAAGCCTAACCGGATTGTCAAAGGCAATGACATTGTTTACTGTCTCTTCTGTGACATTGATAGCTTTTCCTCTGATGATATCCTTGATGAAATTCTTGATATACTTCTTAGCGATTGGGTTTCCGTAAGCGGATTCTTTAAGCGAAATACGCAGCTCCTGCTTAGCAGACTCCCTGGCTTCAAGCTCTCTTCTTGTAAGGTTCTGCTCCTTAAGGTTTACCTTAAGAGCACTGGAGAACTCTTCTGCCACCTGTGAAGTGATATGCTTAATTGTGTATGGATTTTCAAAATCCAGCTGTTCTTCTGATTTTGACAGCTTGGTGAAGTACCAGAACAGGAATGCGATAAGTGCTGCTCCGATAACCAAGATCAGAACTAAATTCAGGGTTTGCATCTGTTATGCTTCCTTTCTAGCAGGAACTCTTCCAAACAGAGGAGCGGATGTTTCTGCCTTTTTCTCCTTATCGTGCTTCTTCTGCTCTTTGATTCTTGCCTTTTCAGCCTTCTTTTCTTCTCTTGCTTTCTTGGCTTCTTCTTTCTTCTTCTGTGCCTTAAGCTTTTTGAGTTGCTTAGGATTCAGATTTGCTGTCTTGTCTTCCGGCTCAGGCGCAAACTCTTCTTCTACACTTACATGTACAAGTGTCTTTGAAGGACGAAGGAACTTTTTCTCTGTATTCTCAATTTTTGCATTTCCGCCTGTAAGAGTTTTTGGTTCCTGTATAAGCCTTGTGAATGACTTTGGGTTAAACTTGAACTCATCATCATCTTCGTCTTCATCACCTATAAGAACTCTTGTGAGCTTGCTCATCTCAGTAATAAGGTGATATGAGTAATCACTCTTTTCCGGTTCTGTATTTGAAAGGATGAACTGGATCATGTTCTCATTGGTGTAGTAATCTTTGAAGTCCACGTTATATGGCATGATGTAGACTTTCTTTGCGCCATATAATTTCTGCATATGACGAGCTGAGAACTGACTCTTGTAATCGAAATTAGTTACAAGGAAGTAGTTACTTTCTGATGCAGGAGCTGAAATCTCTTCTTTCTTACCCTGTGAAATACAAGTAACTGTCTTATCAACATAAGGAAGAACTGCTTCCACAACCTTTCCAGCTTTTCCATCGCAGAGGACAAAAATATTGTCGTAAATTCTCTCTGCGGACTTGATGATTGCTCCTACAGATTCAGGTTCCTGAATCACTTCTCTCTCAACATCGGCTTCAACCTTCTTTGAAACCTTAAGGATATCGAAGAGATTTTCACTTGATACGGCGGGGATAACAGCATTCGCGAAATGACTTTCGGTAAATGACTTTACTCCAGCCCTTCTTGTAAGGGAATCCATTCCAGTGTCTTCAAAGATGTACTTATTATCATCAATTGACTGCTCACCAACTCTCTTTCCGATCAGATAGTTTTCGACCGGATATTTGGTTGTAAGCTGAAGGATCAGTGTCTTTTTGAGATACTTTGTAGCAGATAGGCCTGCGCAAAGTGAAATCGCCTGTGGTGCGTAGTTCTTTGATTTATCTGTGCCTTTAAATAAGATAACCATTTAATTCACCTTAAAAGCGCCTGTTACGCTTTGCCTTTCTGTAATATTTTTTTACTGTCTTCATGTCATCGCCGGTTACGATTGCCAATGCCGACATTACTGCAAGCTGCATATCTACTGAAGTATCTTTGATACGCTGCCTGCCGGTATGTGAGAAGTTGACGTATGCGATCTCGTCCTTATCATCAAGAGGAATATAACCAAGTACCTGGTCCTCTTTAATCTCAAGCAGTTTGATAACGTCTCTCTCTGTAACCTTGTTTGTAACCTTGTCCCTCATAATAAAGTAGGACTTATCAAGAAGCTCCTTGTCAGTCTCCTGCATTCTGTGAATACCAGCTCTGCTGTAATCATTAAGGATAAATGAGTATTCTGCATTCTGCTTTGCTTCGTTAAGACCCATGTAGTAAACTACATAGTCGAACTTGTCTCCAAAGTCTTCAGAAACTTCTGCATCTCTTATATAAACGATGTTCTCCTTTTCTACTGACTGTTCAGCGTCTTTATACTGATGCACTGACTCATAAAGGTCCTTTGCGTAGCTGTTATCGATAACCGCTACCTTGAATTTGTTGCTTGCAAGAGATTTTGCTATATAATAAGGAAAATCTCCTTTTTCTTTGCCACGAAAGGCGATTGTCTTAGCCATGATGCCATTACCTCCTCAGTTAGGGTGTTGTTGTCTCTGAGGAACCTTCTGCTGCTGTTTCTGTATTTTCTGTCGTTCCTTCTTCTACGATTTCTTCACTGTCTTCTGAATTTGCCGAGTACTGTACGCCAAGCTGTGCGCTTCTCTTTGCTGTATCTGCGATTCCATGTCCCTCTGAAACTGCCTTGAGAGTATCCTCTGAAAGACCGATAAGCCTCTGCTCAAGGTTAATCCTTGCTTCAAGGTTGAGTGTTTCTTTTGCAATAGAGAGAATGTTAGGATCTGAATTGATAAGATCTATTACTTCGGGCCTTACTACATAATTAGGAACTGACTCTTCCTGTAGATTTGGCTCAACATAACGTGTTGTATAGATGTATGTTCCTGTTACTGTGTATGCATCGATAGTCGCTGATGCCATTCTTAGGATTTCATCCTCTGTTAAATATGTATTGAAGACACAGTTTTCAAGGATAAGGTCATGTACTGGCTTCTTAGGAAGAACTGTGAAGTCTTCCCCGGTTGGATACATGATCCTGACATCAACATAGTCGTAATCTTGCTGGTCTGTCATGAGGTTTGCTACAGCAATCTCATACTCTCTTGTGTCCGGCTGAACCTTAAGTGTTGTTACCATGTCTGCCATAATAGGTTCCAGCTCTCTGATATCAAGGATTGCCACTCCTCCAACGGCACTCTCAGGAAGGTAATACTCTTCTTCAAGTCCTGTACGGATCTCCTGCTTCATGATGTTCTCATTTACTACGAGTGTCTCACCGGCAGAAATGTCTTTCTTTGCTACATAAACGACCTTCTTGTTTGCATCAATCTCATACTGGAGTTCATTGATCTGAGCTGTCTTTTCATCGAGTGTCTTTTTGCCGACATAGATGATTGCGATACATCCGGCCAGAATAATGAGGACTGCTACCAATATAGAGATGATCAGCTTGAATTTGTTTTTTCTCATTGGTTTTTATTGCTCCTTCTTTCGCAAATTTGCTGCCCTCCTTATCTAGAAGAGCAGCTATTTTTTATAAAAATAACCTTTCGTTTTCGTAGGCGAAAACCCATTACCTTCAGGTGAT
>CAMVRW010000210.1 GCA_947169985.1 uncultured Butyrivibrio sp.
GGAACTTGATGATACCAAGGTTTACTGAAGGATGGAAACGAAGTCCTCCCTTGTATGGTCCGATTGCTGAATTGAACTGAATACGGAAACCATTGTTAACCTGAACCTGTCCCTTATCGTCAACCCAAGGTACTCTGAAGAGGATCTGTCTCTCTGGTGTTACAAGTCTCTCTAAAAGAGCATCCTTGCGGTACTCATCTTCATTTGCTTCGATAACAACACGAAGTGACTCCAAAACCTCTTTTACTGCCTGATGGAACTCTGGCTGTGCGGGATTCTTCTCTACAACGTAATTGTAGACCTCATCAACATATGACATTTTTCTGTTTCTCCTTCCTGTGCGCATAAGCGCTTAATTAATTTAAGGGTGTTAGCGGTATCTTCTGCTGCACTAAATTCGACAATACCTCATTAAATGCACAGAAGTGGTTCGCACCAGGCTCGAAAGGACCTCACCAGGTGCTCTACTCAAAAAGGGGCGTAAGAAACCAAAGGTCTCCACGCCCCATTGCGCAGACATCGCTGTCATGTATACAAATATACACTATGCCCATTTAAAGTGCAAGAGTTTTTATTACGTTAATTTGGTGAATTGATACGCAAACTACTTGCTGCTAGTTAGTCGCCGCCTTCAGAGTTTTCTTCTGAATTTTCCTCAGAATTCTCAGACTGCTCTTCGCTGCTTTCGCCGCCATCACCGGAATCGCCACCATCGCCGGAGGTTTCCTCCTGGGCAGGAGCTGCGTCCTCGGATGGAGTCTCCTGAGCCGGTGGATCGTAGGTTTCCCAGCGGTAGAAGAAGGCGTGATTGCCGATCATGGTGTAGTTCTTTATCCTGTAGTAGTCAGCCCAGTACTGGGTCATGAAAAAGAGGTAATCGCCGATTCGAGCACCGTTTAAAACCTCCTGAGCTGCTCTTATGCAGGTGGAATTCGGGCCTACGGACATGATGTAGTCGATCTTTCCTGACCTGTAGGGTGCAAACTGCATGTTCTGGGTTATTACTCCGATGATGGAATTAGGGAAAGCTGAGCTCTTTACTCTGTTCATAATAACTGAACCAACACCCAGCTTACCCGTGTAGGACTCACCGTCTGACTCAGCCTGAATGGTTGCTGCCAGCCACATAAGCTCCGTGTCACTGGCTGAGTAGGAACCGCCTGTATCCTCTTTTGTAAGAGCAAGACGTTCTGCTATCTGCTGGGCCAGTTTAGCCTGAGCAGCTGCAACCTGTGGTTCCAATTCCTTCATCTTTTTATCAAGCTCTTTTATCTTGGTATCATAATCTGCAAGCTTATTTCTCTCACTTGTAAGGGTGTTGTTGGTAGCACTTAGCTGTCCCTTAACCTCTGCTGTCAGATCAGATAGTTCGTCGTGTTTCTCGTCAAGCTGTGTCTGGTAGGCATCGAGCTCTGCCTCTTTCTCCTCCACAACTTCCTTTTTTGCCTGGATCTGAGCCTGCAATTCCTGGTACTCCGCTATCTTCTGACGGTCATAGCGGACAATGGCATTCAGATATTCAAATTTAGTCAAAAACTCACCTAGGGAACCGGATTCGAGAAGAACCCTGAGAAGACCTGAAGTACCACCGTTTTCATAGGTGGACTTAAGACGCATTTTAAGAGCTTCGTAGCGCTCCTTCTCATTTTGCTGCGCCTCGGAAAGCTCATTATTAAGCTGGACAATTTCAGAGGAGACCTCTGCCATGGCATCTTCTGCCTCTGAAATTTCCTCATTAAGGGTCTCTAATTTACTGGAGTAGCCTTTGATAGTGCTCTGAAGCGCACTACTTTGGCCTTCCAGATTACTTACATTACTCTGAGTCTGCTGTTTTTGCCCCTGCAGCTGGTTGATGGCATCCTGAGTCTCTTTTGTCTGCTTCTCCAGGTTTGAGATGGTAGCCTGGGTTTCTGCTTCCTGCTGTTGCATGATTGAGATAGTATCCTGAATCTCATCTGCATAGCTCACAAAAGAAAACTCACATGTTATCAGCGAAAGGAGCATTATCCCCAACAATATCTTCCTTCGCATACTCTCCTCACAAAAACACTTATTGCTGATTCTCGCTGTCCGCACTTACAGAATTATTCTCCTGAGTCGTCTCAGAATTACTATCCTCGATCTTAGCGAGGCTGTTGTTAGCCTTTTCGATCATAGCGTGGGCTGAAGTTATGAGCTGAACCGGCTCATTCCTTTCAAAATCATTTTCTCCCGGGAATGTAATGTTATTGGACTTTCTTATGAAGTCCATCATATTCATGATCTTAAGGCTTTCAGAATGTGGCATTTCCGGGCATTCAAGCCACTTCTCTTCTATAGCCTTAACACAGGCTTCTATTTCATATTCATAACCAGTCTTTTGCTTTGGTCTCTTATGATATGCAATCTTCTTATAATCACTGTCATATACGGTAATGCTTTCAGGATTATTGATGTTATTAACTACGATATATCCCTTGGTTCCGTATATCACACCGGTCCTGTCGCTATTGGCAAGGGCAGTTGCATTAAGCACAGCCATCTTTCCATCGGCATATCTAAGAGTGATGGAATCCTGCATATCAACTCCAAGGTTATTAAAGGTACAGATTGATGCTATATCAGCGACATCATTTCCAAAGGCCATGGATGCAAAAGTAAGAACATATACTCCAAGATCTAGAAGTGCTCCGCCTCCCAGAGATGGCTCATTAATCCTCTCCTTATTGGAAATATTGTAACCAAGATTCGCCGTCAGCATTGTTGGCTCGCCAATTACCTGGCTGGAAATAACCTCTTTTAGCTTGGTCATAATAGGCATATATCTGGTCCACATAGCCTCTGTCAAAAGAAGGTTGCACTCCTTGGCATACTCAAATGCCTTCGTGGCTTGAGCTTCATTTAACATAAAAGCCTTTTCGCAGATAACATGCTTTCCGGCAGAAAGAGCCAGCTCAACATTTGCATAATGCTCAGAATGAGGTGTCGCAACATATATAAGGTCAATCTTTGGATCTGTGACCAGCTCCTCGTAGGAACCGTAGGCTTTCTTGATACCGTACTTATCCGCAAACTTCTGGGCCTTGTCCAGAGATCTGGAACCAATGGCATAACAGGTTGCACCCTTTGTACTCTTAAGGGTCTCTGCCATTACGCCGCCAATAACTCCGGCTCCCATGATACCAACCTTAATTCGTCCAAACATAGCCTTCACCTCTTCTGATCAAAACTATTATTCAAGGAACTCAGATTTAATATATCCTGTCTTCTTATTATACTCTACTTTTGCCCATCCGCTTGCATACTGCTCAACAACATTTACAGTTGCTCCGGGATAAAGTGTTTCAATAACCTCGCAGTCAGTGTTTGCTTCCTTACGAAGTTTTACAGTCTCCTGTACAGTCATCTTTCCGGTCTTTGCAGAAGCTACCTTGGTATTTGATGCACTGCTGGATGCTGAAGAAGATGCTGTTGATGAACTTGAGGAAGCTGATGATGCACCTGTTGAAGCTGATGCTGATGCATCGCTTGTTGATGAAGAAGCTGATGCTGATGCGCTTGCATCCTCGTTGCCTGCATCCTCGGTAGCGTTATCTACTACTGTAGTCTCCTCAGAAACCACCTCAAAGAATTCTGTCTTTACATAGGCAACGGAGTTCTTGTACTCAACCTTACTCCAGCCATTTGCCAGGGCCTCAAGCTCTTTAAACTCCTGACCTGATGTGGTCTTATCAAGAATATCCGCTGTCTCAGAATCAGAACTTCTGATATTAACAACATCTGTAGCCTTGATAACTCTTGTGGTTATAGTTGTCTGCTCAGGCTCTGTCTCCTCTTTGGCCTCTTCTTCTGAGCTAGCCTCAGCTGCTGAAGCCTCTGAAGTAGCAAGGGCCTCTCCGACAGAAACCTGAAGTCCTGAACGCATCCTTGTAAGGAGCTCTGCAAGAGCCTCATCGCCACTTACCATTTCGTTGTAGCTTGAAGCCACCTTATTGTTCAGGTCGATGACATCTGACTGAACATTGATCTGCTTAAGGTAATCAAGCTCGTTGGCATCTGCAATATCACCATTAATAAAGAGATTTCCGTTATCATCAGTACAGATATATAAAGTCTCAAGTCCGGGAACATTTCCGTCATACTCGTAGAGCTTAACCTCGTTGTACACATAGGCAACGTAGCTGCCCTCAACAGGACCGGGCTTTGTATATACAGTAATATTGTCAAACTTATCAATATACTCTGAAGCTGCAACAGCCTTAAGTATCTCAGTCTCATCCAGCCCCTTGTAGATCTGCGCCAAAGTATCCGCATCACCATTTGCTGAAGCTGTATAATACTTCTCAACCAGCGCATTCACCTCAGGATAAGCATTCTCCTCCATGGTTGCATCCGGTATCTCAAAAGTTGAAGCCTCCACAGTTGCTACAGTAGTCTGGACTTCCTGAGTAGCTCTTTTATTGGCGCTTACTGCGATCACCACAGTGATGATAACTGCCACTGCCAGTATTGCAGGCATCAGATACTTCTTATTATCTCCAAGGATTGCAAAAATATCCTTCTTATCATTTCTCCAATTAGTTACATTATTTTTCTTTTTCTTAGCCATTGTAAAACCTCTAAAATCTTTATTACAAAGTAACTGCACCCGACTGGACTCGAACCAGCAACAAAGGCGTCGGAGGCCTACGTTTTATCCATTAGACTACGGGTGCA
>CAMVRW010000211.1 GCA_947169985.1 uncultured Butyrivibrio sp.
AGTAATCTGAGAGGAACTGAGTTTAGCATGAGAAGATAATGGCGGTTATCTTGCCTGATTCCGGAAGTAAATATTATTTTAACTATAATAGAGGACATATACATTTTTTAGATGAGAAGAATGTGGATGTCCTTTTTTGACATGATAATTATTCTCAATAACACATATTGTGCCTTTTAGGGGGGTTAGCTTATCTTCCGGAAAATGCCAATTCTGTAAAGCTTCAGGCAGCATTGGTAGATTATGCATTTTCTCTTGAGGAAGTAAAAGAAGACGACTGGCATGAGCTGAGTTTCTTTGATCAGGAAGAGGATAGTGTCAGAGTTAATGATGATCCGACAAAGACAAGAATTGTCATTGAGCCGGAGTGTCCGGGAATTTCGGGGGATTACAACGTTTTTACAGGTGATGTAGTTCTTTCAGGAAAGCCTCAAACTGCAGGTAGTTACGCTGTATATGTAGAATTTACAGATACCGAGGGCAGAAGTGAAACAAGTAATACCAAGGAATTTGTTGTATATTCTCTTGAAGAAAAGCTTTCCGATTGTCTTGTGATTGAAAACTGCACTCAGACCGGTGATGGCAAGTATATCTATGATCAGGAACCTTGGTATATAGAAAATTTTGGTGCTGAAACAGTGGTAGTGCCAAAAGATATCAAGGCTTGGTACGGTTCTCACACAATGGGAACTTATTCTGAAATCGGAGAGATTGTTTCTATCACAAATGGGGATGAACCAAGTCAGACATTGGTGATTCCGGAAGGATGTAATCTCACAATGGTGAATATGCGGATTCACAGCGGAGTGAGAATAATTGTTCAGAACGGCGGTAAACTGACAATTCGCCAGTCTACTATAGAGGGAATTGTAGTTGTTGAAAACGGGGGATGTTTTTCATGCGACTATGTGGATTATGGTGAGAATGCCGGATTCATATATGGTTCAACTATAAACGGACAGCTTCGTTTACAGGACGGAGCTACTATTGAAAATGCACGTATTATCTCCAAGACTAATTATTCAGCACGAGATGACATTAACCGTAGAAATCAGGAACCGGTGGTGGTTGCGGAAGGAAATGTCAATGTAAAAGGCGATGTTTACGCCGGCGGTATGTTCAGTGTTACAAACAGAATCACCGTAGCAAACTGCTATGCCCTGGGTGATGTTTATGGAGCTGCCAACACCAATAACAAGGTTCATATTGGCGGATTTACAGGTATGGCAGGAGCTTTCCAGTATAACTGCTATGCCATGGGAAATGTTACATCCAGCAGACCAACCATAGACATAGGCATTATGAACGGAAGAATAGCTAACATTGCTTATGACAGAAACTGCTACTTCAATTCTGACGCCAAGATTGTAGAGAATGGCGTTGTTATCGAGAGTGTTTACACTGGTGCTGACGGTACTGGAAGCAGCAAAGATGTCACCTTTAGTAAGACAGCTGCAGAGTTGGGAAGTCAGGAATTTGCTGATATTCTTAACGCTAATATTGATAACGTGATAAAAGAACTTGAGGCTGCCGATAAGGAACTTGGCGGAATCATGAGTATTTACTACAACGCAGGTCCTTCCGGACTTAACAGATGGGTTAACGATGGAGGCAAGGCTGTATTTGGAAGTAGTAGCTCCGGGGAGAATGATCCGGATGAACCTAAGCCACAGCCAGCAGTTCTTAAGCTCATTACAAAATGGGGTAAGACTTACTGCGTAGATGAGGATGGAACGAAGCTCACCGGTTTCCAGACTATTGACGGGCAGACATATTTCTTTTCCGAGAAAAACGGAGCAATGGAAAAGAGTAGCTTCTTTGAGACCTGCGGATCAAGATACTTAGCACTTAAGGATGGAAATATTGCAAGAAATATGAAGGTTTCCAGATGGGGAAAGGAATATCTCTTTGGGGAAGATGGTAAGATTCTTACTGGTTTTAATAGCTTCAGCGGTGATGACTATTACAGTAAAGAAAATGGTGTGATAGTCAAATCTGACTGGATGAAGGCACTTATTACGCAAAGGCAGATGGCCACCTGGCAAAGAATGAGACCATCAAAAAGTGGGGTAAGAAATACACCTTTGATGAAAATGGAAAATTAAAAGAATTTTAACTGATCATGTAGGAAAAGAGCCTATAATCCAATTGTAGGCTCTTTTTCATCTCTTTCTCTTCTTGCCGGCCATGAAAACCTTGATGGCATCAAAGGTCTCATCACTGATGTAGTGCTCCACACGACAAGCATCCTCGGATGCAATTTTTTCGTCAACGCCAATATACTTAAGTGCTTCAGTCAGTACTGTATGGCGCTCGTAGATACGCTTAGCCAGAACTTTGCCGGCTTCTGTCAAAACAACAAAACCATAGTCATCAGTCTTGACCAGCCCCTCATCCTTAAGAACATGCATGGCGCGGCTAACAGAGGGCCTTGAATAACCAAGCTCCTCACCGATATCCACGGAACGGACATTGGCGTGGCTTTGTGAAAGAACATAAATTGTCTCCAGATACATCTCTCCGGATTCTTGAAGTGCCATAACTTAGCTGCCTTTCTTAAGCTTTTTCTTACAATTAAGCATGAGTTCTTGGATAAAGATTCCAAGAACTCAGCAAATAGGCCATTACAAGGCGACTAAAGTCGCAGGGCCTATTTGCCACTTGTATCATATTCTCACGAAACCCGCAGTAAATGCGTGTTTCTGTAATATCTTTTATGATATCATACTATAACCCATGAGGAAAAACAAATGGAAAATTTAATTGCGCAAAACCTGATAAAATCTGGTTTTTTTGAAAAAAAATTATTGACAATTATTATTGATAAGAATATCCTATGACTTGAAGTTAGCTTATGCTAATTGGTGTAATACACTGCTAACTACACTTGAGTAAATAGGAGAGAAAAATGTCTATGTCACTTAATGAAGCATCACTCGGTACAGAATATACAATCGAAAATGTCGCAACTGGAGGCGATGAGGAGATGGAGAGCTTTCTCTTTTCACTTGGTTGTTATAGTGGAGAGAAGATCACAGTTGTGGACAAAAAGAGAAATTTGGTAGTCGCTATTAAGGATGCAAGATATAATATTGACCCTGAGTTAGCGAATGCTATCAAGATTCAGTAAGATTCAAAGACACATTTCAAGGTGTTTTGAATGATATAGTAACTTATAGGAGGATGAAAAAATGAGAATCGCTATGGCGGGTAATCCCAACAGCGGCAAAACAACCATGTACAACGCCTTAACCGGTAGATCTGAAAAGATCGGTAACTGGGCCGGCGTTACAGTTGACAAGAAAGAGAGTGCTATCAAAAAGAGCTACTATGATGGCGATAAGGAGCTGATCGCAGTAGATCTTCCCGGAGCATATTCAATGTCTCCATTCACATCAGAGGAGAGCATCACAAGCGGATATGTTAAGAACGAGCATCCTGATGCTATCATCAACATCGTGGATGCAACTAATCTTAGCAGAAGCCTCTTTTTCACAACACAGCTCCTTGAACTTGGGGTTCCTGTAGTTGTTGCTCTTAACAAGAATGATGCCAATGATAAGAAGGGCAACTCTATTGATGAGAAGCTCCTTTCAGAGAAGCTTGGTTGTCCTGTTATCAAGACTGTAGCTACTTCTGAGACAGGTCTTAAGGAAGTTGTTAAGGCAGCCGCAGAGCTTGAGGGCAAGGGACAGAAAGAGCCTTACGTTCAGGGAAATGTGGACCTTACCAGCAAGGCTGAGGTTGAGGCAGCTGACAGAAAGCGATTCGAGTTTGTTAATAAGATCGTAAGCGAAGTAGAGAACCGTAAGGTGTTCACCAAGGACAAGAACTTTGGCGATACGATCGATAACGTGGTTACACATCCGGTACTTGGTATTGTAATCTTTGCGGCCATCATGTGGCTGGTATTCTATATCTCACAGACAACAGTCGGAACATGGCTTGCAGATATCCTCGCAGGATGGATTGAAAGCTTCCAGGGATGGGTTGGCGATGCAATGGCAGATGCGAATCCACTTCTCTATGCACTTTTAGTAGATGGAATTATCGGCGGTGTTGGTGCTGTTGTTGGTTTCCTTCCACTGGTTATGGTAATGTATTTCCTCATCGCACTTTTAGAGGATTGCGGATACATGGCAAGAGCTACTGTTGTTCTTGATCCTATTTTCAAGAGAGTTGGTCTTTCAGGTAAGTCAGTTATCCCAATGATCATCGGAACCGGCTGCGGAATCCCAGCTATTATGGCTTGCCGTACGATCAGAAACGAGAGAGAAAGACGTGCTACAGCAATGCTTGCAACCTTCATGCCATGCGGAGCCAAGCTTCCTGTAATAGCTCTTTTCGCCGGAGCATTCTTCCCGGAGTCAAGATGGGTAAGCTTTATCTGCTACATGGGTGGTATCCTTCTGATCCTCCTTGGAGCACTTCTTATCAAGGCTATCACTGGTATGAAGTATAGAAAGAGCTTCTTCATCATTGAGCTTCCTGAGTACAAAGTTCCAAGCCTTTCATTTGCTCTTAAGTCAATGCTTGAAAGAGGTAAGGCATATATCGTTAAGGCCGGAACAGTTATCCTTGTATGTAACACAGTTGTACAGATCATGCAGACCTTCAACTTCAGCTTCCAGCCGGTTGAAGAGGGAATGGAGAGCACATCAATCCTTGCAGGAGTTGCAGGACCATT
>CAMVRW010000212.1 GCA_947169985.1 uncultured Butyrivibrio sp.
TTCAGGAACTACTGCCATAGGAGTCTTTGGCTGCTCTGGCTGTACAGGAGCAAGCACGGGTCTTGCTACAGAGTCGCTCCTTCTTCTTCCATAATTAAGCTTCGATTTTGCTACGATATCTTCCATGTGAATCCCTGTAAGATTCTGGGAAGCATCATACTCAAGGCTGATCAGTCCTTTTTTTTCCCAATATTTAAGTGAACGTACTACGTCCGATTCTGTATGATTGAATTTGTCTGCCAGAGCGGGAACGCTGGTAGGTAAATTCGCACTCATCATACGCAGTAAAAAGAGGTAGATCTTAATCTGCGCATCGTTTGCGTCCTGCATGTATTCGTCAATAAAGATGTTGGAAACATAAGTAGAATCCTCCCCACAATTAGAACTTATTGTAACTCGCCCCATCATAAACACTTTCACCTACTTTACTAGATATCCTACTCCGAAATCAAATTGCCTTTCGTTTCGGAACAATTCAGATTATAGCATGGGGATTTTTGAAAAGATATGGGAAAAGTGACGAAGAAATCCAGTAAATATCAAGGGTTTCCAAATTGAATAAATTTTGTGGACAATGTGGATAACGTGGATTATTTATAATTATTTTATAAAATAAGTCTGACTACAACGATTTCGTAGTCAGACCTTTATCCACCAAACTTGGTTTACATAATTTAAAAAATGGAGTGGAAATGTGGATAAGTTTTACTTACCCAGGAGCTCATCCCCGATTTTTACTACATCTCCGGCTCCCATGGTTATCAACAAATCTCCTTTAGTGCAATTTTGCAAAAGGAATTTTTCAATTTCATTAAAGTTTTCTGTGGTTGGAAAATAATTGCACTCATGTCCCAGTTCCACAATCTTATCCCTAAGTGTCCTTGAGCTGATTCCAAGGTTATCCTTCTCTCTTGCAGCGTAGATATCTGCAAGGACAACGTGATCTGCCAGTGAAAGAGCCTGGGCAAACTCATTTAAAAGAGCTTTTGTCCTGGTATAAGTATGTGGCTGGAAAACACACCAGATCTTGTTGTGTGGATAATTCTGTGCAGCTGTAAGAGTTGCCTTTATCTCTGTGGGATGATGTGCGTAGTCATCGATGATGGTAACGCCACCTATCTCACCCTTATGCTCAAAGCGTCTGCTGGTTCCGCCAAACTGGGAGAGGGCAGAAACGATATGAGCTTCTTCTATATTAAGAAGGTTTGCAACTGCAATAGCTGCCAAAGCGTTGTAAACATTGTGAATGCCGGGAACTGCCAGTGTAACCTTTAGCTCTTTTCCCTCCGGAAGGTGAGCAGTAAATGAAGGGTTACCGTTACCGTCATAGGTAATATCTGTTGGATAATAATCGAAATCACTCTTTGAACCATAGGTAATGATCTTGCAGGGAAGTCCCTCAGTGATCTCAGAAAGGTTATCAATATCGCCGCTTATTACAAGAGCTCCGTCAGCAGGAAGGAGCTGGGCAAATTTCCTGAAGGAATGCCTGATGTCGTCCAGGTCCTTAAAGAAGTCCAGATGGTCCGCATCAATATTGGAGATAACACTGATCTTAGGGAAAAAGCTAAGGAAGCTGTTGGTGTACTCGCAGGCCTCGGTGACAAAATATTCGGACTTTCCGACTCTGATATTGCCTCCGATATCCTTGAACACGCCGCCTATGGAAAGTGTCGGATCTGTATCTGCCTCTAAAAGAATCTTTGACAGCATTGAAGTTGTGGTGGTCTTACCATGGGTTCCGCTTATGGCAACAGGAATATCATACTCCTTCATGATCTGGCCAAGGAGCTCTGCCCTTGTAAGCATTGGGATTCCTGCCTCTTTGGCTGCTATGAATTCAGGGTTGTCAGGATGTACTGCAGCAGTATAAACAACCACATCGATCTTGTCAGCAGATGTGATGTTATCAGCCTTCTGGCCGTATTTAATGCTGATACCCTTTTCCTCAAGTGCCTTGGTTATGGCAGATTCCTTGTTGTCTGATCCGGAAATCTTAAAGCCCTCTTCAATGAGGATCTGTGCCAGGCCGCTCATTGAAATGCCGCCAATACCCATGAAGTATACGTGAATGGGATTTTTGAAATCGATTTTATACATATTAAATGCCTCTTATTTTTTTACTTGAAACTATTTTATTCTAACACTTATAAATCATAAGTCAAAAATCAGAAAATTCTAAAACGTTTAAGTGAATTATATATCATATTTAGCTTTTTTCGTGTTTTTTTCAGTGATACCTTGTGATATACTTAAATGTAAGAAAAAAGGCATATTTGGTGAATCTATTACTACTATTGCAACGAGGTGGAACATGATAAAAAAAGAAATGATCGCCATGCTTTTAGCAGGGGGACAGGGCAGCAGACTTGGTGTTCTCACATCCAAGATGGCTAAGCCCGCAGTTTCTTTCGGGGGAAAGTATAGAATTATCGATTTTCCTTTAAGCAACTGCATTAATTCGGGAGTGGACACTGTGGGTGTTCTTACACAGTATCGTCCGCTGAGACTCAATTCACATATCGGAATTGGTATCCCGTGGGATCTGGACAGGAATTTTGGAGGCGTTACAGTTCTTCCGCCATATGAAAAGAGCGCAAACAGTGAGTGGTACACAGGTACTGCCAATGCGATCTATCAGAATATGGAGTACATGGAGAACTACAATCCCGACTACGTTCTTATTCTTTCCGGTGACCACATCTATAAAATGGACTATGAGACGATGCTTGATTTCCACAAATCAAGTAACGCTGATGTCACTATCGCCGTTATGCCTGTTCCAATGGAAGAGGCCAGCAGATTCGGCATAATGATCACCGATGAGAATAAACGCATAGTAGACTTCGAGGAGAAACCTGAACATCCTCGCAGCAACCTTGCTTCAATGGGAATTTATATCTTCTCATGGAAGTCTCTTAAGGATGCACTTATCAAGAACAAGGACCAGGCAGGGCTTGATTTTGGTAAGCATATTATTCCTTACTGCAAGGACCAGGGACAGTCTCTCTACGCATATGAGTTTGATGGCTACTGGAAGGATGTAGGAACACTTACATCATATTGGGAAGCCAATATGGAGCTAATTGATATCGTTCCTGAGTTTAACCTCTATGAGGAGTACTGGAAGATATACACAGCAAGCGAAGTTCAGCCGCCACAGTTCCTTGGCGTAGATAGCGCCATTGAGAGGAGTATTGTCGGAGAAGGCTGCGAGATCGATGGTAAGGTATACAACTCGGTAATTGGTCCCGGTGTCAAGATTGGCAAGGACACAGTTGTCAGCCATTCCATCATCATGAACCAGACAGAGATCGGCGAGAATTGTAACATCGAGAAGGCCATCATTGCTGAGAAGGCAAAGATTGGTTCCGGTGTTACCCTGGGAGCATTTGAAGAAAAAGAAAATGAGACCAAGCCCGGCATTTACTGCGAGGGCCTGTGCACTATCGGTGAGAGGTCAGTTATTCCTAGCAATGTGAAGATTGGTAAGAATACAATGATTTCCGGACTTACTACCGCAGAGGACTATCCTGACGGAATCCTTGACAGCGGAAGAACACTAGATAAGGCAGGTGATTGAGTATGAGGGCGATTGGTATTATTTTAGCAGGCGGCAGTAGCAGCAGGATGCAGGAACTCTCCAAGAGAAGAGCGGTTTGCGCAATGCCTGTGGCAGGTTTTTACAGAAGTATCGACTTTGCCCTGAGCAACATGACCAACTCTCACATTCAGACAGTTGCCGTATTTACACAGTATAATGCAGGAAGTCTCAACACCCATCTTAGTTCATCAAAGTGGTGGGACTTCGGACGTAAGCAGGGCGGACTTTATGTTTTCACTCCTGCAGTAAAGGCATCAGGAAATCTCTGGTACAGAGGAACAGCAGATGCCATTGCACAGAATCTTGAATTCCTTCGCGGCTGCCATGAGCCGTATGTCATCATCACTTCCGGTGACTGCGTATACAAGATGGACTATGGAAAGCTCCTTGAGTATCACATCCAGAAACAGGCAGATATCACAGTTGTCTGCAAGGACATGCCTGCTCATATCGATACCGAGAGATTCGGAACTATCCGCATGAACGAGGAGAGCAGGATCGAGGAGTTTGAGGAGAAACCGGTTGTATCAAGATCCAATACCATTTCCTGTGGTATTTATGTAATAAGACGCAGACAGCTCATCGAGCTTATTGAAAGAGCTGAAGAAGAAGAGAGATACGACTTCGTAAGGGACATCCTTGTAAGATACAAGGATATGAAGAGAATATACGGATACAAGATCAAGGACTACTGGAGCAACATTGCATCTGTAGAGGATTACTACAGAACCAACATGGACTTCTTAAAGCCTGAGATCCGTCACTACTTCTTCCGTGAATATCCCGGAATCTACACCAAGGTTGTAGATCTTCCGCCGGCTAAGTACAACGTGGGGGTAAGCGTTAAGAACAGCCTGATCTCAAGTGGATGTATCGTTAACGGAAGCGTTGAAGACTCAGTTATTTTCAAAGGAGCATTCATCGGAAACAACTGCTATATCAAGAATTCAATCATTCTTAATGATGTGTATATCGGTGATAACTCACACATTGAGAACTGCATTGTTGAGAGCCACGGAACCATCCAGGCTAACTCTTATTATAAAGAAGAAAATG
>CAMVRW010000213.1 GCA_947169985.1 uncultured Butyrivibrio sp.
CTGATTGCTCAAGGGGAAGTATGAAACAAAAAGAATCAAAGAAGAGAATCCTTGTCTTGATCCTGGCTTTTGTTGGGCTTTGTATGCAGACAGCTGTCTACGCATGGTTTTGGTTTACCGTTTACTATCCGGAGGTTTCAAGACCACGTGTCAGTGTGGATGGATATGCACTTGGTAACGGACTAAAGCTGTATTTCCGTGGACATTTGCTGATCCTTGCTATCTATTTCATCCTGCTTCTCTTCTTCTCAAATACCTACGGCGGATTGAAAATTGGATATCTAAGACCTATGGACGTGTTCTTCTCGCAGATATTTGCTCTGTTCATGGTCAATTTCATTTCATATTTCCAGATAGCTCTTTTGAACAACTGGCTTGTTCCCGTGCTGCCAATACTGGAGATATTTGCAATCCAGCTCCTTATGGCATTTCTATGGGCTCATGCCACAAATGCCATATACATGAGGATATTCCCGCCCAGGGAGCTTCTTCTTATCAGCGGCGTTTATCCTGTAGATGATATTGAGAGAAAGTTCAACTCCAGGAAAGATAAGTACCACATCGCCAAGAAAATGAATATCTCTGAGGGAATCGACGCTGTATATAAAGAGTGCCTTGGAAATTATGACGGAGTGGTTATCTGGGATGTACCAAGTCAGTTCAGAAACGGCCTTGTTAAGTACTGCTATGGCAGAAACATCAGGATCTATGTGATGCCTAAGATAACAGATGTTTTGCTTAAGGGCTCATCACAGCTGCATCTTTTTGATACTCCGGTACTGCTTCTTAGGGAGTACTCCATAAAGATTGAGCAAAGGGCCATTAAGAGGCTTTTTGATATAGTTCTTTCCCTGCTGCTTATAGTTCTGAGTTCACCTATCATGCTGGTGACAGCCATTATCATAAAGAGCTATGACAAGGGCCCTGTTCTTTACAAGCAGATTCGCTGCACCAAGGACAGGAAAGAGTTTAAGATCATGAAGTTCAGGAGCATGAAGGTGGATGCAGAGAAGGACGGAGTTGCAAGGCTTGCATCCAAGAACGATTCAAGGATCACACCTATTGGTAAGTTTATCAGGTCCTGCAGGATTGATGAGCTCCCACAGCTCTTTAACATTCTTGCCGGCGACATGTCCTTTATAGGACCAAGACCCGAAAGACCTGAGATCATCAGCCAGTATTTAGAGGAGATGCCCGAGTTCGCCTTCAGGACAAAGGTAAAGGCAGGACTTGCAGGTTACGCCCAGGTTTACGGCAAATATAACACAACGCCATACGACAAGCTTAAGCTTGATCTTACATACATTGAGAATTACTCCATTTGGCTTGATATCAAGCTGATGCTCCTTACGGTGAAGATTCTTTTCACACCGGACAGTACAGAGGGAGTGGAGGAGAATCAGACCACAGCTCAGAAAAATTCATGATGGTGGGATAAATGACTGATAACAGATTGCAGATACTTATTTCGTCGGTGAATAAGAACCCGGAGGAACTTTTGAAGGTCATGAACCTTGAGTCCGATGGGGTTTTGGTCAATCAGCTCATAGGAGACAAGGCTCCTGCAGGAATCATCCCCGGGGAAAAGAGCTGTGAGATAAATGGACATGATTTCCTCATCCTTAACAGGAATGAAAAGGGGGTAGGGCTTTCAAGAAATACAGCGCTTGAACATGCCACCTCTGAGTTCATCCAGTTTGGAGATGATGACATTGTTTACGATGAGGGCTACGCTGACAGGATCATTAAGGAATTTGATGAGCATCCTGAGGCGGATGTGCTTCTTTTCAATGTTAAGGCCCAGGAGGGCAGGGAGACCTATTGGAATGAGGATTATTCCAAGGTTTCCTGGTACAACTACGGAAGATATCCTGCCTATGCCATCTGTGCAAGGCGGGAAAAACTTATAAACAGTGGCGTTAAGTACTCGCTTTTATTTGGAGGCGGGGCTCCTTACATGAACGGTGAGGATTCCCTGTTTTTGCATGATGCTCTGAAGGCGGGGCTTTCCATCTACAGGACCACAGTTTTTCTTGGAAGAGAGAAAAAAGGTGAGTCCACCTGGTTTAGCGGATATACAGATAAGTTCTTTTACGACAGGGGAGTTTTGTATCATTTCCTTTATGGGAAGATGGCAGCTGCCTTTGGCTTCAGGTACCTTTATAAGAACCGAAAGGTCTTTTGCCGTGAAAAGGGACTATGGAAGAGCTACAGACTTCTGTGTGATGGGATACGCCATGGGAGAAGGTGTTTATGAAGAAGCCTTTTTTTACAATAATCGTAGTTTCATATAACGCCGGCGACAGGCTCATTAAGACTGTGCAGAGTATTGAAAAGCAGACCTTTAAGGATTACAGGGTTCTGATAAAAGACGGAATGAGCACCGACGGCTCCATAGATGAGCTTAAAAAGACCTTTGATGTGGGCATGGCCAAAGAGGACATCGAAAAGAAGATCACTCTTTTGGAGAGCTGCGACAACGGTATCTACCATGCCATGAATATCGCCACGGGATTTCTTAGCGATAAGATCAGGCAGGAGCGGGCAAAAGAGGAGGATGGTCAGATTAAGATCCTTCACGCAGGAGAAGAACCTTCCTATGTTTTCTTTTTGAACTGCGGAGACTACTTCAGGAACGAGAATGTTCTTAAGGATGTTCACCATATCATCATGGCAAGGAATCTTAAAGAGGGAACTACTTTGCCTGCCATATACTATGGAGACATCTTTGACAGCTCCACAGGAACCAAGGTTTCATCCAATCCCAAGATCGATGATCACGCCTGCTACAGGAATGTGCCCTCCCATCAGGCATGCTTTTATGATGAGAGGCTGATCTACAGGAATCCTTTTGATCTCAGCTATAAGGTAAGGGCTGACTACGAGCAGTTCCTTCGCTGCTTTTACAAGGAGAAGGCTGAGACTGTGTACATGCCTGTGGTGATCGCTGATTATGAGGGCGGTGGTTTTTCAGATCAGAACAAGAAGATCTCAGAGGAAGAGCGTCGTCAGATAATAAAGATGTATCTTCCCGCGTCAAAGGTTCGGAAATATGACCTTTTGAGACTGCTTACTCTTTCCCATGTCCGTACAGCACTGGCTTCCAACAGGGTAACTGCCTCTGCCTACAATGGGATCAAGAATGCCATATATGCCCTTAAGGGAAGAAAAGACAATAAGGAGTAACGAATATTGAGAGTACTCTGGCTTTGCAATATTATGCTGCCGGCCTATGCTATAGCCCATGACCTGCCATATTCTGTCAGGGAGGGATGGCTTTCCGGTTGTCTTAACAGAATAGTTTCAGCCAAAAAAGATGACGAGAAGATAGAGCTGGGAGTCTGTTTTCCTGCCGAAGGGGATATCGCTTCTTCAAAAGAGGTGATAGACGGTGTTACCTATTATGGCTTCAGGGAGGATCTGAACAGACCTGAAGTTTATGACGGAACGGTAGAAAACAGGTTTCATGTGATTCTTGATGATTTTAAGCCTGACGTAGTCCATATTTTTGGTACGGAGTTTCCTCATTCCCTGGCTATGCTGAGGGCCTTTGGAAATCCGGATAAAGTTCTTTTGGGAATCCAGGGCATCTGCTCAGTCATTGCTTCCGAGTACATGGCAGGAATTCCTGAGGAGGTTCAAAGATCTGCCACCCTCAGGGATAAGCTTAAGGAAGACTCTCTTATGCAGCAGCAGGAGAAGTTTAAGATCCGGGGAGAGCATGAGAGAGAAGCCATCATGCTTGCGGGGAATATTACAGGAAGGACCGCCTTTGACAAGAAGGAGACTTCCGAGATCAATCCCCAGGCCAGATATTTTGCCATGAACGAGACCATGAGGCCCTGCTTCTATATGGGTAAATGGTCTGAGAAGAAGGCTCAGCCCCACAGTATTTTCCTGTCCCAGGGGGATTATCCCTTAAAGGGCTTCCACTTTGTATTAATGGCAATGCCTATTCTTTTGGAAAAGTATCCCGACGCGCATCTGTATGTTGCTGGGAATAACATAATCGGCCGTGGAGGCAGTAAATATCCCTTCTTCATGAGGGCAGGTGCCTACGGCAAGTATATAAAGAGCCTTATCTCCCACAACAGGCTCAAGAAAAAGGTCACCATGTTAGGAAGCCTTTCAGATCAGGAGATGAAGGAGCAGTTTTTAAACAGCAGTGTCTTTGTGTGTCCTTCTGTAATTGAGAATTCACCAAACTCTCTGGGAGAAGCAATGCTTCTTGGAGTGCCTGTGGTTGCTTCAAGAGTTGGCGGAATACCTGATCTTGTACAGGAGAATAAGGACGGTATCCTGTTTGAAAAGGGAAATCCTGAGGACCTTGCAAAAGCAATATTGCAGATATGGGATGAGCCTGTGATAGCGGCAGTTTATGGGGATAATGCCAGCGCACATGCAAGGATCACCCACAATGCAGACAACAATTACAAGAGACTTATGGAGATTTACCATACTATAAATTCATGACAAGGGGAGCTGTGTTTTGGTAATCACTTTTGTTTCCAATTACATAAATCATCATCAGTTACCCTTTTGCGAGGCGATGCAGCGCCTTGAGGATGTAGAGTTTTATTTTGTTCAGACCATGCCAATGGAGGAAAAGAGACTTAGCATGGGCTGGGC
>CAMVRW010000214.1 GCA_947169985.1 uncultured Butyrivibrio sp.
GCTCCACCTCTGCATTATTGTCTTCAGCAGCCTCCATCAGCACAATCTTGTTCTCCCAGTATTGTCTGGTATCCTCGCTACTGAGTTGAACAAGTCTCTCAATATAAATCTGTCGCGTCATCTCATCCTTAAGAATGATCTTGTCTGCGTTCACAACCACCGGCTGTTCAATCAGTGGCATTATTGACAACGCAGCTTTGTCATCAGGCTTCAAAGGGGAATCCATATCAAAGCAGGGCACATATACAAGTTCATCAGTGAAATTTTGAAGATTCGAGGAATAGAAAAACTCATGAACCGTCATGGCACTATTCCAGCCATCATAAGGCACCTGAATCACGATCTTGTCAGGATGGATACCCTCAAAATCAAACTTCTCGCAGTCCTCCACCTTTACATAATCAGGGAAATCTCCCCTCTCATCATGCTTATCGCCAATCGCCCCATTATAATCGCAGTCATAATAAAAGATGGGAAGCACGTGAACTTCCTTAGTTTCATCCGTAGCATATTGCCTCCACAAAGGCTCCATTGTCTTCCACCACTTTGCACGACATGGCAAGAATACTACTATATCTTTATCCTTCGGCGCAGGTGGATTTATGAGTTTTAAGGTATACCTCTTTATTGACAGCAAAAGCTCATTGATATCAAAGGTGTATCTGAAAGGATTCCTTCCAATATTTTCCCTAAGAGTCTCCTCCTGGTCAGCGTAGACCGGATATACATGGAAGTTCCACCCTTTCACCACCTGCATATAATTCCTGTATTCTATGCCCAGAACCTCTTCGTACCTGGCAGGGACATTGATATACGTGTTTTCAAACGGAATTCTTGCCACATGTTCAAACAAGTCCTTAGGGTATCTATGGGTATTCCTTGGCACGAAGAATAGCATCAGCGCCACATCCTCAGCCTCGGCCACAGGGCATTCTGAATAAGCTCTCTCTATATCTTGAATAAGTTTCCGCTTCTGGGAAGACTTCGTTTCCTTCTCGTACCTATCAATCAGATACTTTGCTCTGCGCCTACGTTCAGCCTCTTTTTCCTCATCCTTATACACGCCGTCCAGTGGAAAAATATCCACCCCTACGGTATACGGACAGCCACAGAATTCCTCCAGATGCTGTGCTCCTATGTCAATTGCCACGCTGTTGCTGACTCTTCCAATGATCTGTTCGTACTTTTCCTCCTGTCTCACGGTCAGTATCTTATATCCTTCCGGCAGTTCTTTTTCTGCCACCTCAAAGAACTTCTCCCAGTCATCCCTTAGCATACAGATATCCAGGTCATCGTCCCAGGGAATAAATCCCTCATGGCGGACAGCACCAATAAGGCTTCCACAATCTGCAAACCACTTGAGACCGTGTCTGTCGCAGATGGCAGCAATCTCCGAAAGCACCACCAGCTGGGCAGCCCAGTATCTCTTGATCATGGTTGAGACATAGAAGCCTTCTCTAACCTCATCCTGAAAGAATTCAGGGTCAAAATGAAGTTTATCCACAGTACAAGCAGGGGTTATCTTCAACTTGTTTTTTCTCGTCCTTCAGGTATTCAAAATCAAGTCTTCTCACAGACTCGATGATTGTCTGATAATCAGTTTTCTTACCGAACAAAAGAGTTGTTCCCAAAACAAAACCGTCTACGCCTTTTGGGGCATATTCCAACATTCTTTCTGCACCACAGGCCCCATCCCATATAAGTTTAAATCCCATCTCCTCCCGAAGAGCAATCAGATGATCAATTTTCTGTCCAACATATGGAAGGAACATCTGGCTGGCGTTACCGGGATTTACCGCCATAACAAGAACATGGTCCACTATCTGCAGCAGTTCTTTTACTGATTCCACACTGGTTCCGGGGTTGATTGCGATTCCAGGATGCATTTTGGCATCGATGATCTTCTGCAAAGTGGTGGAGGGGTGATACTCTGCCTCAGGATGAATGTACACCGTATCCCCAGGTCTAAGCCTTTTCAAAAAGAGCTCTATGTTGTTTCTTGGGTGTTCGATCATTAGATGCACGTCCAGAGGTTTACTGCTGAGCTTCGCTATGACCGCCATATCATAGAGGGACATGGCGAAATTATTCACATATCGACCGTCCATAATATCGATGTGAAAAGAGTCAATTCCAGCCTTTTCCAGGTTTTTTACCTCCTTGCGGAGATGCCCGAAATCAGCACACATCATTGATGCAGTTAAAGTGAATTGTCTTGGCATGGCTCACCTCGTTGAAGCTCTTTTGAATTAGTGACGCATGTACGCATTTTTGACTTTTGACACCTATATCATATATTTTACCATAAAATATATTATAATATACAAAAGACCGTTTATTTTATCTTTATGGAGAGACTGCCATGATCAGTTTTCCTGACTCCTTTTGGGAGGGCGAAACCAGAAGCGACTTTTTTGTCCCCGCTCCCATGAAAAGAGCCTGGGCCATCCAGATGACAATGCTGGATAAAACCCTGGAAATAGCAAAAAAACATAACATCCAGATCTGGCTTGATTACGGATCACTTCTAGGGTGTATCCGCCATCAGGGTTATATTCCCTGGGACGACGACATTGATGTCTGTGTCCTTAGAGACGATTACATGAAGCTTCTTTTTATCCTGGAGGACGAACTCCCGGATTACTGCGATGTTTTCAGCTTCTATACTGATGAGCGCTGCGACCAGCCAAAGGGCTTTGTCACCAATAGAAAAGTCATCGATATTGGAATAAGTCCCGAGGAAGCCAAACTAACAGCACTCTATTATGGCTGCCCCTACATGACAGGAATTGACCTTTACCCTCTGGACTATGCTCCCACAGATCCACAGAAATGGACTCAAATAAAGGGGCTCTACAGTGCCTGCTATTCCCTTGCCATGGAGACTGACAGATATATTGCTTCAGGAGAACTTGATGAGTATCTTCCGCAGATAGAAGGAATTGTTGGTCATCGCATCAAACGTGATGAGCACCTTCGAAATTCCTTATGGAAAATGGCAGATGAAATCGCTATGATGACCAAACGCTCAGAGAGCCGATATGTACTATGGTATCCAGATTCAACATTTAGAAAAAACGACATGCGAAGAAAGCTTTCATGGTATAGCTCAACACTCATGAAGCCATTTGAGTGTATGGAAGTTCCAGTTCCTGAAGGGTACGACGGGATCCTTTCTACCTGCTATTCAGAAAACTATATGACTCCCCGCAGGGCAAAAGCTGCCCACGATTATCCGTTTTATGCGGAACAGGAGCGAAAGATCCTGCTATACAAATACCTTGGAAAAATGAAGGATGTCTTGTAAATGGACAAAGAGAAAAGAAAATCCCTTTTACAAATGTATGATCTTTTGTCAGAGGCCCTTACCCAGATAGATAATCTTGTGGCTCAAGGGTCTATTGACGATGCCCTTTCTCTTCTGTCGCAGCTTCAGGAAAGTGCAGTTATGGTTGGCACTACCATTGAGGGAATTGCAGGAGAAGGTACTGAGTCCGTTCAGAAACTTGAGGAACTCTGCGAGCAGATCTTCCTGTTCTCAGAAGATATCCAGTCAGGAAAGATTCAAGTGTCCATTGATGAGTCTCCTAATGAAAAGACTCCCGAGTTGTCTAACGGATTTCTAGCAGAAGGCACTGGTTTGGAATCTCTTTCCCGGAGTCTGAACGACGCGCGAAGCGTCTTTGAGAGCGAATTCCCTCGATCAAAAGAAGTCGTCTTCCTCCCCTGCTCTCCAGAACTTTGGGACGGTTTTGATGCCCTGTACAGAGAGCTTTCCGAGATGCCCGAATACAACGTGAGCGTCATTCCAATTCCCTGGTTCGATAAAAAGCCCAGCGGAGACCTTGATACTGCTAACCCTCATTTTGATACAGCAACCTATCCTTCTCATGTGAAACTCACAGCTTTTGATAAATATGATTTCGCAGGGATCCATCCTGATATTATCTACATTCAGAACGCCTACGATTCCTCCAATCTAGGCGGAAGCGTTCACCCAGCCTTCTATGCTGACAACCTTAAGAATTACACCGATGAATTGGTGTACATTCCCCACTTTGTGTTGGATGAAACTATTGCAAATAATAAAGGCCAGCGACACAAACTCCTTGATTATCTCTCTGTTCCAAACATTGACAGCATCAATAAGATCATCATTCAGTCTGAAGGCCTTAAGCTAGCCATGCTGTGCCTTTTTGCCGGGGAAGAGGAATCAGAATATAAAAAGAAACTTGATGAAAAGATCAGCTTCGAAGCATTCCCGAGAATTACCGCAATAAAGAACACCGTAGACGAGCAAGGTTCTAGCAATACCCATGAAATCCCTGATTCCTGGAAACCTTTCATCCTAAAAGCAGATGGCACCAGAAAAAAAGTGATCCTGTATAGTAACTCTGTTCAGGCTCTTCTTGACCAGTCCAACCGTCTAACCCAAAAGATTAAGAGCTCTCTGGAAATCTTCAGATCCAACAGTGACGATATCGCCCTTAT
>CAMVRW010000215.1 GCA_947169985.1 uncultured Butyrivibrio sp.
AACGTTGGAAGTCATGATAAGGATAGTGTTCTTGAAGCTTACCTTTCTGCCCTTGGCATCTGTAATGTGTCCGTCATCCAGAACCTGCAGGAGCACATTGAAGATGTCAGGATGAGCCTTCTCTATCTCATCAAAAAGGATCACTGAATAAGGGTGCCTTCTGACCTTCTCGGAAAGCTGGCCTCCTTCATCATATCCTACATATCCCGGAGGTGATCCGATCATCTTGGATACGGAGTGGCCTTCCATGTACTCTGACATATCAACTCTGATAAGAGCATTCTCATCTCCGAACATAGCCTCAGCCAGGGCCTTGGAAAGCTCTGTCTTACCTACACCGGTTGGTCCCAGGAACAGGAAGGAACCAATGGGCCTGTTGGGATCCTGAAGTCCCACACGGCCTCTTCTGATGGCCTTGGATACAGCCTTCACCGCATCCTCCTGGCCTATAACTCTCTTGTGAAGTACAGACTCCAGCTTAAGAAGCTTCTCTGACTCCTTCTCAGCGATCTTCTTAACAGGGATTCTGGTCCACTCAGCAACTACCTCGGCAATGTCATTCTCTGTAACCACAAAGCCAGCCTGCTGCTGTTTCTTCTTATCGGCAGTCTTGGCTCTGCTGAGCTTGGTCATAAGGGCGTTCTGCTCCTTATTAAGCTCTCCTGCCTTCTTAAAGTCAGCTGCCTTGAGGGCTGCCTCGATCTCTCCGTCCAGGGCGCTGATCTTATCCTCTATCTCCTTGATCTTGGGAGAAACTCCCATGGTCCTGAGCCTTACAGCTGAGGATGCCTCGTCTATAAGATCAATGGCCTTATCCGGCAGATTTCTGTCGTTGATATATCTCTCTGAGAGCTCCACCGCTGCCTTGATAGCCTCAGGGGTAACGGTAACCCTGTGGTGCTCCTCGTATTTGCTCACAATTCCCTTAAGGATCTCTGGGGCCTCTTCCTTGGTGGGTTCATCCACGTTGACAGGCTGGAATCTTCTCTCAAGGGCTGCATCCTTCTCCACATATTTCCTATATTCCGTAATGGTGGTGGCGCCGATCATCTGGATCTCGCCTCTTGCCAGGGAAGGCTTGAGAATATTGGAGGCATCGATAGCGCCCTCTGCGCCGCCGGCACCGATAAGGGTGTGCATCTCATCCACAAAAAGGATGATATTGCCATCCTCGGCAACCTCCTTGATAACCTTCTTGATTCTCTCCTCAAACTCACCTCTGTACTTGGAACCTGCGATCATTCCTGAAAGATCCAGGGTCACAAGTCTCTTGTTCTGGACTGTAAGAGGCACATTGCCTGCCGCTATTCTCTGGGCCAGGCCCTCAACTACGGCTGTCTTACCTACACCGGGTTCACCGATAAGGCAGGGATTGTTCTTGGTCCTTCTGCTGAGGATCTGAATAACTCTCTTGATCTCACGCTCCCTTCCGATAACGGGATCAAGCTTGTTCTCCATTGCAAGAGCAGTCATGTCCCTGCTGTACTGAGCCAGGATAGATGCCTTCTTGCCGGTCTTGGGAGCAGCCTTTCTACCAAGATCCTCTTTTACCAGATTGGGATCCTCTCCCATGGCAGCCAGAGTCTCTGCGTAGATCTTCTGGGCAGGAACGTTCAGAGTGCTGATAAGCCTTACCGCAACGTTCTCTCCCTCCTTGATAAGAGCAAGAAGAATATGCTCTGTTCCTGTCTTGTCGGCATGAAATCTCTCTGCCATCCTGTGAGCTTCCTCAAGAACCTTCTCAGCTCTCGGGGAAAAACCGTCCTTGTCCAGTGTTCTGACGCTGCTGTCCGGAACGATAAGATCCCTTATCATATCCATCATGCGCATCTCATCAATTCCATTATCAATAAGTATCCTGGAGGCCACACTGCCATCCTCCAGAATAAGTCCCATCAGAATATGCTCTGTGCCCACATAATTGAGCTTAAGGCTTCTTGCAGTCTTTTTAGCAAGTCTGAGGGCATCCGCAGCCATTACTGTAAACTTGGAATCCATAAATTGCCTTCCTTTCTTCACTGGGTAGTGTCAAATTTACTACCCGTTTTTTGTTCTAAAACCTTGATTTATCGGGAGTTCAAAATAAAAAGAGCATTGACCTCCCTTTTTGGTATAATGTCAGCGACCAAACTCACAAAAACCAGGAGACAATGCTCGTGAACATTATACTTTATTTACTTGAAATCATTCAACAACTCTATCAGCAGAATTGCTGGCTTATTAACTTTATCTGCAAATATATACCTCTCAAGCAGTGGGCATTTGATGATGCTCATTCTCCCAAATACCAAAAGTTCAAAACTGATGAGCTCCCTAGGATTGTCTATTACAACCAGGAATGGGATTGGAAGGATCTGAACATTTACTACACTCAGCGCTACGGCAAACCTGTTAAGCCTATACGACGTCGTTCTGAATGTGACATTCCGGAAGATTGTACATGTCCTTCATGTCATGCTCCACAGCCATATCTTTACAAGAACAATGGCAAGGCTGGACAGCTATTATGTAAGATTTGCCAAACAGCCTTTAGTCCTGAAGATAATCGTTTTAACAACAACCACATGTCTTTAAAGTGCCCTCACTGCCAGCATACCCTTGTTCCAAAGAAAGAACGCAAGCACTTTATCATCCATAAATGCGTTAACCCTAAATGTCCTTATTACATCCGCAACCTTAAGAAAGTTGATAAGGAAGATCTCTCTGAAGATTATGGAAAGAATAAATACAAGCTCCACTACATCTACCGCGAATTCACGATAGATTTCTTTAAGATGAAGCTAGACTCTCTTCCTCAAAATGCATCTTCATTGAAATTCAGTAAGCATAACGCTTATATCATGTCCCTGTGCCTTACTCTGCATGTAAACTTAGGACTGTCACTCCGTAAAACAAAGCAGGCATTACTGGATCTCTATGGCATATCCATATCTCATCAGCAGATAGCTAATTACTGTAAAACAGCTGCCATCTGTGTAAAACCATTTGTGGATCACTATCCTTACGAAAAAGGAAATACCTTTACCGCTGATGAAACATACATCAAGGTTCGTGGAATCAAAGGCTACATCTGGTTCATTCTGGATGTGGCAACCAGAGCAATCATCGGTTATCAGGTATCAGATAACCGTGGTGTTGGTCCCTGCATTCTTGCCATGAGAATGGCATTCAAAGGGATTACAGAAATCCCTAAAAACTTCAAGTTCATCGCTGATGGTTACAGTGCCTATCCTCTTGCCGCCCAGCAGTTCTTCATACACTTCAGAGAAAAGCTCAAGTTTGAAATAACTCAGGTCATCGGGCTTCAGAATGATGACGAAGTCTCCAAGGAATATCGTCCTTATAAGCAGATGATAGAGCGCCTCAATCGTACCTACAAAGCCTCATACAGAACCACAAATGGATTCGATAATTATGATGGTGCTAATTACGACCTGACACTCTGGGTCGCTTATTACAACTTCCTGCGGCCACACAGATACAATGGATTCAAGCCACCAGTTGTTGATGACATTCTCTCTAAAGCTGAGAACATGCCTGCAAAATGGCAGCTGATGGTCTATTATGGTCAAAAGAAGATCATCGAACTGCAGGCTGCGAGCTGATTGTTCTTAGATTCTGAGCCAGAGGTAATAACCCAGCCACCGCATCAGCGGCTTGCCCTTGATGGCACAAAAAATAACTGCTACACTGCTGCAAACGACGGAGAAAATCTGATTGTTCTTGAGTTCTTCGCCGTCGGTGATTAACCGTCAGCAGTTATTTTTTGTGCTGTCAAGGGTGGCGTCCGGCTACCTCAACCTATATATTTGCAATTTTCAAGGTTCGTCTGAGCCTATTTTTTATAGCTCAGTTTTTTCATAGATCATTTGACACTATCCTTCACTGAATCTTCTCAATAAAATTGTCATATAGCTGATCCACAAGGCTGTGTATATCATCCCGCCCTATGCCCTTGCAGATAGCTCTGGCCAGTACCACCGCCAGTTCCTGTTTGGCCTCGGCCAGTGCCTTGAGCTTGTTGATATCAAGGGCTATTATGGCTCCGCGCCTCCTGTCTATTTTCACAAATCCGTCCTGCTGCAGGATCGAATAGGCCTTGTTGACAGTATGCATATTGATGCCAATGGTCTCAGCCAGTTGTCTGACACTGGGAAGTTGTTCTCCCTCATGAAACTGTGAGGTCGCAATACCAAGTATTATCTGATTACAGAGCTGTACATATATCGCTTCATCACTGTTAAAATCGATCTCAATGATCATAGCCGTCACCTCAACTTCCTGATAACGTTATAAATCACAATTTTGTGATATGTTTAGTATAACAGATATTACAAAAATTTTAAAGCCCGCAAAAAAGCCCGAGATGCAGGCATTTGTGCATCTCGGGCCATAAATCACTTATTGATATGATCAATTATTTGTCATCATCAAGATCAAGGAACTCAAACTCAAAATCGTCATCGTCTCCAATAAAGTTA
>CAMVRW010000216.1 GCA_947169985.1 uncultured Butyrivibrio sp.
CGTCAGAAGCTTTCAGAAAAAGAGATAGATGAGATCCGTAAGATAATAGACGAAGCAAAAGAGTAAGGTCTTTTTACTATAAAGGGTATGTGTATGGGGACAATTTTCTTTAAAGTAATGGAAATGAGTATAGCAGCTCTTTTACTGATGGTGGCAGTTGTGATTCTCAGATTACCGCTTAAAAAGGCGCCTAAGTGGTTTATGGGAATACTGTGGGCTATTGTCGCCCTGAGGCTGATCATTCCTGTTCAGGTTACGGCCCATGTGGGCTTTATGCCGGACTTTGGTCGCATTGTAAATGCATGCTTCAATAAGGGAAAAGAGGTACAGGCGGTTCCTGCAGCTGTTAATAGCGGTGTTCATAAAGCTGCAAGTGGAATTCCAATATATGTTGTGGTCATCTGGATCGTAGGAATGATGCTGGTTCTTGGCTACGCCGTGGTCAGCTTTATTATGGTCAAAAGAAAAATTGCTGCGTCCATACGGTATATATCCGGGGACCGTGTCTATGTATGCGATGATATAGACACGCCCTTCATCTTCGGTTTGTTAAAACCTTCAATTTATATGCCTTCAGGGCTTGATGAAAAGACAATTAAAAATGTCCTGGCTCATGAGATGGCTCACATGGAGAGATATGATCATATCAGAAAACAGTTTGGATTTTTGATCCTGGCAATTCACTGGTTCAATCCCCTTGTATGGGTATCATATATACTCTTTTGCAAGGATATAGAGTTGGCCTGTGATGAGCGTGTAGTCAGCCGGATGACTCTTTCGGAAAAGAAATCCTATGCAAAATCACTGCTTTCCTGCAGTACTCATGGAAGAATGGTTCTGGCTTATCCACTGGCTTTCGGGGAGGTCGGGGTAGGAACCAGAGTTAAACAGATCTTTAACTACAAAAAGCCTACAGCGTGGCTTATAGCTGGACTGGTGGTGATAAGTGGAATTCTCTCTACAAGCTCTTTTACCAAGGCGGCAGACAAGTCGGAGATAGCGCGGATCCCTGTAGCGGAGGTGAAGGAGGCAGAGGTAATTGTTGAGGCTGATGAAGCGCAGGATAAGATCGAGCTGGAGGTCTATGTTCCTGAGAGATCTCGCAAAGTAAATGCAGGGATAATTTATCCGAATTCTGGCGATGAGTATAGGACAACAATCATAGAACAGAGCACAACTACGCGCGCAGAAAATGCGACAACAGTACAGACTGCGGTTAAAGCTGAGACACAGCCTGAAACAAAATCTGAAGCTAAAACTGAAACCATGTCAGAGACCACATCCGTGACTGTTACTGACAGCGCGAATGTTGAGGTCGTGGCAAATGAGAATGTGCAGGTAGAAGCCGGCAAAGAGACTGTGGCAGTATCCGTTTCAGACGGAAATGAAAATGTAGCTGTTAAGACCGACAGCCAGACGGTGCAAAACGGAGTAGGCCTTGTGGGGGAGGCCCTTGGCGGTGTTGATCAGATGATTTCAGCGGATCCGGTTTTGAATCAGGTTGTTAACGAAACAGTAAACGAAGTCGTGGATGAGGTATATGAAGAGGTTGTGAATGATGTCTGCGACGAGGTAGTAGACGAGGTGTTTGACGAGATCATTGACGAAGGATTAGGAGGTCTTTTCGGCATCCTTCACTGATGAAAAGGAGGAAAGAAATGACTGGTAAGAGAAACACAGCTATTAACGCTGCAGCAAGAGAAGCAGGTGTTGCAGTAACAGATATGAGAGATACAAAGGTGTTACAAAAGGACGGACTCATTGAGGTACGCTTTATTACAGACTGGATGATCTACGATTGCTACATGGAGCAGGGTACTATGGAAGTGCTTGGATTTGATTACAGACCTGTTCCACCTGACCTGCAGATTGTAAATCTTCGGGAATCGGCCCGCAGTGCATCTTAAAAATCATTTACTAAATACTGTCAATTTGTGTATAATTAAAACATAAAATCACATACCATGTAGGAGGTGCTCTATGAAATTTTATGTTTGTGAGAAATGTGGCAATTTAGTAGGAATGGTAAAGGAATCCGGCGCTCCTATGTCCTGCTGTGGACAAAATATGACTGAGCTTGTTCCCGGAACATCCGATGGAGCAGTTGAGAAGCACGTGCCTGTATTCAAGGTAGAGGGAAACAAGGTCACTGTTAATGTTGGATCTGTTGATCATCCTATGATCCCTGAGCATTACATTGAGTGGATTGCTCTTGAGACAGCAAAGGGTGCCCAGAGAAAGGTGCTTAAGCCTGAAGATAAGCCTTGTGCAGAATTCATGCTTACTGACGACGATTCAGTAGTTGCTGTTTATGCATACTGCAACCTCCACGGATTATGGAAGGCTGAGTAAAAAGAGCAACCGAATAATTATACTTATGAATTGAGGCATAACCGGACCATAAAAATAGTGTGGTCTGGTTATGCTTTTTATTTTTTGTGCTATACTATATTAAGGAAAATTTTTGCATATTATGTCCAAATGTTGGGGAAGAGGACAAAGGGTTATGGCTGGCAAATACAGAGTCAAGTTAAAGGGTAGGCTAAAGACCTATCTTCGCGTCTTTACATATCTGGGAATCCTGTTGGCGTTTGTTAACGCTGCTGTTTTTACAGTGAACTTTACAGCAGGACTTATCCTTCTGGCTTTCACCGGATTGTATTTCATTGCAGTTTTATACATGAATTTCTATAGTAAGCCCATCATTATGAATGAGCTTATAAGCTTTGCTACGGAGTATGGACAGATCCAGAAGAAGCTCCTTAGAGAGCTGGACCTTCCCCATGCTGTTCTAGATGACACAGGAAAGGTGGTCTGGTCAAACAGTGCCTTTGAGAAGGTTGTTCATCAGGAGCGAGGCTTTAGAAAGACGATATTTTCTCTTTTCCCAAGTATCACTATGGACAAGTTCCCTGAAGGCTATGAGGAAGTAGCCTATGAGCTGGAGCATGAGAACAGCAATTACACCATCAAGATGAAGAGGATATCCCTTAAGGAGATGGCCCTTAACAGCGACATCATTGATGCGGAAGGATATCAGGGAAGTCTTATTGCAGTTTATCTTTTTGATGAGACAGCGCTTAAGCTGGCCATTCAGGAAGTAGATAATCAGTCACTGGCAGCAGGCCTTATTTATCTGGATAACTATGAAGAGGCTTTGGACAGCGTTGAGGAAGTTCGTAGATCTCTTTTGATCGCTCTCATAGATAGAAAGGTCAACAAGTACATTGCCTCCTGTAACGGTATTGCAAAGAAGCTGGAGAAGGATAAGTACTTCGTTGTAATGCCTAAGAAGTCCTGCGAGATGCTTAGGGAGCAGAGATTCGACATCTTAGAGGATGTTAAGACTGTTAACATCGGTAATGAAATGGCAGTCACCCTGAGTATCGGTATTGGTATCAACGGTCTTTCCTATGCCCAGAACTACGAGTTTGCAAGAAATGCCATTGACGTTGCTCTCGGACGAGGCGGTGATCAGGCGGTGGTTAAGACTGCAGACAGCATCTTCTATTATGGAGGAAAGAGTCAGCAGGTTGAAAAGAGTACAAGGGTTAAGGCAAGGGTTAAGGCCCACGCCCTTCGTGAGATCATCTCCGGTAAGGACAATGTCATTGTAATGGGACACAGGATCGGAGACGTAGACAGCTTTGGTTCATCGGTAGGTATCTACAGGATAGCAAAGACACTGGACAGAAAGTGCCATATCGTACTGAACGATGTGACCACTTCCATGCAGCCACTGGTTGATCTGTTTAAGGCTAATCCGGACTACGAGGATGACATGATCATAACCAATCAGCAGGCTATTGATGTTGCTGGAAATAACACTGTGCTTGTAGTTGTTGATGTTAATAAGCCCAGTATCACTGAGTGTCCGGAACTCCTCAGATTCTGTAAGACCATCGTGGTGCTGGATCACCACAGACAGGGCGCTGAGGTTATTGAGAATGCCACACTTTCTTATGTTGAGCCTTACGCTTCATCAGCCTGTGAAATGGTTTCCGAGATTCTTCAGTACATTGGCGATAATGTGAAGATCCACAACGAAGAGGCAGACAGCCTTTATTCCGGAATCATGGTTGATACCAACAACTTTATGAATAAAACCGGTGTAAGAACCTTCGAGGCAGCAGCTTTCCTTAGAAGAAACGGTGCGGATGTCACCAGAGTAAGGAAGCTGTTCAGAGAAGAAGCGGGCGAGTACAAGGCCAAGGCGGATACCGTCAGCCAGGCAGAGATCTACCGCAGCAGATTTGCAATTTCGGTTCTTTCAAATGATGAGATCCAGAGCCCTACCATTGTAGGCGCTCAGGCGGCAAATGAGCTTTTGAATATCAAGGGAGTCAGGGCAAGTTTTGTTTGCACGGAGTATCAGAACCAGATTTATGTTAGTGCCAGATCCATTGATGAAGTTAACGTTCAGGTCATCATGGAGAAGCTGGGCGGCGGCGGACATATGAGCAGCGC
>CAMVRW010000217.1 GCA_947169985.1 uncultured Butyrivibrio sp.
GCGTCGGTATTTTGGTGCAGATTTCTCACAAGTTCTTTAAAAAAGAAGCTGAGAAAGTTGGGATTAAGCTTAAGAGTGCTGGTGACTATGGCATTGGTATGTTCTTTTTACCCCAGGATTCTATGAAGAGAATGTTTGCAAAAAGGCTTCTTGAAGTCATCGCTCAGAAAGAGAACATGAAGGTTCTGGGCTGGAGAGAAGTGCCTACACATCCTGAGATTTTGGGACAGGTAGCAGTAGACTGCATGCCATATATTGCTCAGTGCTTCATAGAAAGACCTGCTGACGCACAGCGCGGAGTGAGCTTTGATAGACGTTTGTATTGCCTCAGAAGAGAGTATGAGAAATCCTCTGAGGATACTTACATATGCTCTTTTTCATCCAGGACCATCGTATATAAGGGAATGTTCCTTGTTGGTCAGCTCCGCAGATTTTACGAGGACCTCTTATCTCCTGACTATCTGACAGCTATAGCAATTGTTCATAGCCGTTTCTCAACTAATACAACTCCTTCCTGGCAGAGAGCTCATCCGTACAGAATGATCGCTCACAACGGAGAGATTAATACAATCCGTGGTAATAGCGATAGAATGCTTGCCCGTGAAGAGACCATGTCTTCGGACATCTTTGGAGATGACCTTGGCAAGGTATACCCTGTTATCGCTTCATCAGGCTCGGACTCAGCCATGCTTGATAATACTTTGGAATTTCTCTACATGAACGGAATGGATCTTCCTCTTGCCATGATGCTCACGATTCCAGAACCCTGGAAACATAACGATTTCATGGCTCAGGACAGAAAAGATTTTTACCATTACTACGCCACTATGATGGAACCATGGGATGGCCCTGCAGCAGTTCTTTTTACTGATGGTGAAGTGTTCGGCGCTACTCTTGATAGAAACGGACTGCGTCCATCAAGATATTATGTGACCAAGGACAACAGGCTAATTCTCGCTTCCGAGGTCGGAGTTCTTGATATTCCTGATGAAAACATCGTCAAAAAATCCCGACTTTCACCGGGACATATGCTCCTGGTTGATACAAGAGAAGGCCGCATAATCTCAGATGAAGAGTGCAAAGAGAAGTACTCCAAGGCAAGACCTTACGGTGAATGGCTTGACAGATATCTTTTGCATTTAAATGAGCTCAGCATACCTAATAAGAAAATCCCGACCCATGATCAGGAGATGAGAGACAAGCTCTACAAGGTATTTGGCTATTCCTATGAGGATGTCAAAAATCAGATCATGCCAATGGCTACAAACGGCATAGAACCTACAGTTTCAATGGGTACAGATGTGCCTCTTGCCATGTTGTCACTCCATCATCAGCCGCTTTTTTGCTACTTTAAGCAGCTCTTTGCCCAGGTCACAAACCCTCCAATTGACTCGCTCAGAGAGAAGGTAGTAACTGATACGACTGTCTATATCGGATCTGATGGAAATCTGTTAAAAGAAAAAAGTGATAACTGCCGCGTACTTGAGATTAACAATCCGATCCTGACGGGCGTTGATCTTATGAAGATTGAATCCCTTGATCAGCCGGGATTTAATGTGCGCAAGATTTCACTCCTGTATTACAAGAACACACCTGTAGAAAGAGCTCTTGAGCAGCTTGATGTGTCAGTTGACAGAGCAGTGGCTGATGGCGTAAACATCATCATCTTATCCGACAGAGGCGTTGATGAGAACCATATGCCGATTCCTTCCCTTCTGGCTGTGTCATCAGTTGAGCAGCACCTTGTAAGGACCAAGAGACGAACTGCGGTTTCTCTTATCCTGGAAAGCGGAGAACCAAGGGATGTTCATCAGATAGCAACACTTCTTGGCTTTGGTGCGAGAGCAATACACCCGTATCTGGCACAGGAGTGTATCGCAGAACTCATAGATATAGGAATACTTGATAAGGATTATCACACTGCAATAGCAGATTATAACAATGCTCTTCTTGGCGGTGTAGTTAAGATTGCTGCCAAAATGGGTATATCAACTTTGCAGTCATACCAGTCTGCAAGAATTTTTGAGGCAATTGGTCTGTCCAAAGAGCTTGTGGATAAACATTTTACCGGAACAACAAGCCGTGTTGGCGGAATCGGAATAAGAGAAATCGGAGAAGATGTGGAATACAGGCACAATAAGGCCTTCGATCCATTGGGACTATCTACGGATACAACTCTTGATTCAATAGGATTCCACTCGCTTAGAAGCGGCGAAGATAAAGAAGACCACATGTACAGCCCCAAGACAATCGTCACTCTCCAGAGAGCTGTTAGAGAAGGAGATTACGAGAGATTTAAAGAGTACAGCCAGATGGTGGATGATGAGGAAAGGCCCCATACACTCAGAGCTCTTTTATCATTTGTTCCGGCCGCTGAGCCAGTGCCTATTGAGGAAGTTGAGAGCGAAGAGGAAATTGTAAAGAGGTTTCAGACAGGCGCCATGAGCTACGGATCTCTTTCCAAGGAAGCTCATGAGACACTGGCTATAGCAATGAACAGACTTGGGGGCAAGTCCAATACAGGTGAGGGCGGCGAAGATACAGCCCGCTTTGGAACTGAGAGAAACAGTGCAGTTAAACAGGTCGCATCCGGAAGATTTGGTGTAACAAGCCAGTACCTGTTAAGTGCCAAAGAGATACAGATCAAGATGGCACAGGGCGCTAAGCCCGGAGAAGGAGGTCATCTTCCAGGTAAAAAAGTATACCCCTGGGTAGCAGGAACACGTTTTTCAACACCGGGAGTAGCACTTATTTCACCGCCGCCACATCACGATATTTATTCAATTGAGGACCTTGCCCAGCTAATTTACGATCTTAAAAATGCCAACGATAAGGCCAGAATTTCAGTTAAGCTCGTATCTGAAGCGGGTGTAGGCACAATTGCTTCAGGCGTTGCCAAGGCAGGAGCTCAGGTAATCCTTGTATCAGGCTACGATGGAGGAACAGGAGCAGCGCCTTCATCATCAGTTCATCATGCAGGACTTCCTTGGGAACTTGGTGTAAGCGAGGCTCATCAGTCACTTCTTGATAATGGCCTTCGCAGCAGAGTTGTCCTCGAAACTGACGGTAAGCTCATGACAGGGCGCGATGTTGCAATTGCTGCCCTTCTTGGAGCGGAGGAGTTTGGTTTTGCAACAGCGCCACTTGTATGTATGGGCTGTATGATGATGCGTGTCTGCAACAAGGACACCTGTCCTGTGGGAATTGCCACTCAGAATGAGGAACTCAGGAAAAGATTTAAAGGTAAGCCGGAATATGTCATGAATTTCATGCTCTTTGTAGCAAAAGAGCTTCGCGAGATAATGAGCCAGCTGGGCTTTAGGACTGTAGCTGAGATGGTTGGCAGAACAGATCATCTTGTTATGAGAAGCTACGATGGTAGTGACCTTGATATAAAGAGGCGCAAAGAGGCAGCAGATCTTAGCAGGATTCTTGATCAGACTTACGTTGGAAGAGAAGATAATCATTTTAATCCCAAGGATATTTATGACTTTGGACTTGAGAAGACTCTCGATTCCAGGGTATTGATCCCTGAATATGAGAAGGACAGAAAACGCCTTGGCATAGGTAGTGATACAAGTTCTGACGGCAGAAGAAAAGATCTAGGAAAAAGCAGCGATTCAAAGGCTGCTGAGCAGCTCAGGATAAATGTGGATATCTCAAGTACTGACAGAAGCTTTGGAACGCTCCTTGGCAGCAGGGTTACAGCAGAATATGGAAATACACTCCCGGATGATTCAATAGTTGTTAATGCTCACGGCGGCGGTGGCCAGTCCTTTGGAGCATTTCTTCCAAAGGGCGTAACGCTTAAGCTCTATGGTGATGCCAACGATGGTTTCGGAAAAGGCCTATCGGGCGGAAAGGTTATAGTAAGACCTTCTGAAAAGGCGACATTTAAGGCCCATGAGAACATCATTATCGGTAACGTTGCCCTCTATGGTGCTACAGCAGGAAAAGCCTATGTATGCGGCATTGCAGGTGAGAGATTCTGTGTCCGCAATTCAGGAGCAATAGCTGTTTCTGAAGGCTGCGGAGATCATGGACTTGAGTACATGACAGGCGGAAGAGCAGTCATTCTGGGAATGACAGGCAAGAACTTTGCAGCCGGCATGAGTGGCGGTATCGCCTACGTTCTTGATAGAGAGCACACTCTTTATCTTAGGATGAACAAGGATATGGCTTCTCTTTACGAACTGACTGAGAAGTATGACATAGCAGAACTTCGCAGTATTCTTGAGGATTATGTTAAAGAGACAGATTCTGTTTTTGCCAGGGAAATACTTGCTGACTTTGAAAGCTATATTCCTGACTTTAAAAAGATTGTTCCTAATGACTACCAGAAGATGCTATCGGCAATCGGTAAGCTTGAGGAGCAGGGCATAGATCACGATACAGCAGTACTTGAGGCTTTCAAGGAACTGGCTTGAACTAGGTAAATG
>CAMVRW010000218.1 GCA_947169985.1 uncultured Butyrivibrio sp.
GGTGGTCTGCAGATGTTCGATGTTCCTCAGATCCTGACAAATGGTAGAGGTAATCCTACAGATTCACTTACCACAGTTATCATGCTCCTGAACCGTTACCTTACAAGTAAGGACGTAGGACGTGGTGGTGCTTTGTCAGTATTCATGTTTGTAGTAACAGGTATCCTTAGTCTGATCGTATTCAGAATGAACAGCACTAAGGAAAAGAATTGAGAGAGGAGGAAAAGGGATGAATAACGATACAGCTATGAAGCCCCATGGCGTGCCGATTGGGGTTAGAAGGACAATTGCTTACATTGTTCTTATATTCTTTAGTTTCCTTTGCCTTATTTGGTTTTACATTTTGCTTATTAACTCAACAAGATCACACTCAGAGATGACACTTGGATTTACACTTCTTCCAAGTACTCACCTTTTAGATAACTGGAACAGTCTGATAACAGGTACTATTCCTATTGCCAGAGGTTTCGTCAACAGTATTATCGTTTCAGTTTGTACAGCTTGCCTTTGCTCATATTTCTCAGCAATGACAGCATATGCTATTAACACTTACAGATTCAAAGGCCGTGCAGCCATTGCTACATTTATCCTGGCAATCATGATGATTCCCGGACAGGTTACAGCTCTTGGTTTCCTGCGTTTGATCGTAAGACTTGGAATGGATGACTCAATTGTTCCACTTATCATTCCTGCTATTGCTTCACCTGTAACATACTTCTATCTGAAGCAGTACATGGAGAGTAACCTTCCACTTTCACTGGTTGAAGCTGCAAGAATCGATGGTTCCGGGGAGTTTAGAACCTTCAATACAATTATCATGCCGCTTATAAGACCGGCTATCAGTGTTCAGATGATCTTCGCTTTTGTAGGAAGCTGGAATAACTACTTCACACCAGCCCTGATCCTTCACACTGATACAAAGAAGACACTGCCAGTTCTCATCGCTCAGCTGCGTGGAGCTGACTGGCTCAGATTCGACATGGGACAGATTTATATAATGATTGCTGCGTCTATTTTCCCAGTTATCGTTATTTACCTCATCCTGTCTAAGTACATCGTAGGTGGTGTATCAGCAGGTGCGGTTAAGGGATAATCTTATTTACGATATCCTCCTATTTTACTCTTTCCTTTTATAAGCGTTTTGAAAAGCCGCGACATTCCCCGATGTCACGGCTTTTCGCTTGCTAAAATTTTTGTAAACGCCCTTTACGAGTGGGATTTTATAGTCTACATTATTAATATAGGAAAAGAAATATCGAAAAAACGAACAGGGGATTTCTGATAATGAAGGCAAAAAAGGTTTTACTTACAATTTTCACAACATGCATATTGGCTGCAGGTGTGGTTCTTTCGCCCTTTGCAGCAGGAACTATAGCTTTTGCGGAGACAAAAGATACTTCGGCACAGGCGACGGAGCAGACACAGGATTCTGAGAAAGAAACTGAGCAGGAGAAAGAGCAGGAGGTAGCGCTCACTCCGGAACAGCAGGCAGAGAAGGATCGCAAGGAAGCCCAGGAGGCTCTCCAAAAGGATCCTAACCACGTTCATAAATTCAGATGGATAGCCAAGATGAATCAGAGCGAATCCGCTGAAGGAACCATGAATTACATGTGTTCAGAGTGTGGGAAGATCTGGTACTACAAACCTATTCCTGCTTACCTGGCATTTTCAGGAGAAACAGCGTATAAGATCGAGACAGCGCCCCAGGGTGCACTGGTAAAGGTTAAGACATCTCTTTTCATAAGCTTCAATAATGAGGTTATGGAGGCACTGGCCCAAAGGCCTGATGTGTCATTATATGTGAGCTTCCTTGATCAGGAGTATAAGGGCAATCGTGTGAGCTTCACGATCCCTGCAGGCCAGGATACCATGTCTCTGGTGGATTCAAACGGATATGTTGGATTCCTCTTCCTGGGCGGCACCTACGGCCTTAAAATGGAAGTGCCTATGGAGGATCCTCTGGATCACGAACCTTCCGGAATCGAAGTCACAGAAGGGGAAGCTGTAGAAGCTTCTGAGGCATCCACAGAAAACGCTGCTGAGGTAGTGGCAGATAAGACAAATAATCAGTGATCTTTGGGGTTATATGAATAATAAGCAAATGAAGCCATCGTCCAAGGACGGTGGCTTTTTTGGTTCGGATGCCGCAACTGCAGTTGGGAAGCGCTTTTGGCATAATGTACAAAGAAAAATGTATAAAAAATGAATATTTATAGAGAATTATGCTTGTCTTTATAACTTCAAAGTGTTAAAATCCTTCTTGTGCATACAAATGTCCGCGGGACAAAAACATTTTTCGGGACAAAAATCCGTAGCACGAAAACACAAACAGGAAGAGTACAATGCAGCAGGATACAGGATATTATGTAATCAGAAAGCAGGCTGTACCTGATGTTCTTCTGAAGGTGGTGGAGGCCAAAAAGCTCCTGGAATCGGGAAAGGTCAAGACCGTAAATGAAGCAGCATCAATCCTTGGGATAAGCCGTAGCTCTTTTTACAAATATAAGGAAGATATATATGAATTTCATGACAGCCTTCAGGGAACTACCTTGACCCTCACATTCCAGATGAATGACGAGGTGGGGCTGTTGTCATATGTGCTGAATCTCATAGCGGATTTCGGCGCTAATATTCTTACGATACATCAGTCAATTCCCCTTAATGGAGTTGCATCCATTTCAATCACAATTCAGGTTTTACCGGAGACAAGGGATATTATGGAGATGATTTCCATAATGGAGAAGACAGAGGGCGTTCACAAGGTTCATATTACAGGACGAAGTGCAACGCTGACGTGAATATATTATTTTGGAGGCAGAAATGGCAAAAGTAGCAGTATTGGGATACGGAACAGTAGGAAGCGGAGTTGTAGAGGTACTTGATACCAATGCAGCAGAGGTTGCAGAGAGTGCAGGAGAGAAGATAGAGCTTAAGTACATCCTGGATCTTCGCGATTTCCCCGGGGACAAGCATGAGACACAGGTTGTCCATGACATCAACATTATTCTTGATGACCCTGAGATCGATGTGATCTGTGAGACAATGGGTGGAATCGAGCCTGCTTTTTCTTTTGAAAAGAGTGCTCTGGAAAGAGGAAAGAGTGTCTGCACCTCCAATAAAGAGCTGGTGGCAGCTCACGGACCTGAGCTCGTTGAACTTGCGAAAAAGAACGGTGCAAGCTATCTGTTTGAGGCCAGCGTTGGCGGCGGAATCCCTCTTCTTCGTACAATAAATGATTCCATGAAGCATGAGAAAATCGACTCCATTACAGGAATCCTGAACGGAACCACAAACTACATCCTCACCAAGATGGATAAAGAGGGTGCAGGCTACGAAACAGTTCTCAAGGCTGCTCAGGAAAAGGGTTATGCTGAGAAGAACCCTGAGGCAGACGTGGAAGGCTATGATGCCTGTCGTAAGATCGCAATCCTTTCCAGCCTTATGAGCGGAATGCATGTGAATTACGAGGATATCTATACAGAAGGTATCTCCAAGATCAACATAGACGATTTTGAGTACGCAAGAAACATGAACATGGCAATCAAGCTTCTTGGAATGTGCAAGAAGAATGAGAACGGATTCTTTTCCATAGTGGCTCCATTCCTTATTCCTTTGGAGAATCCTCTTGCTAATGTAAACGGCGTCTTCAATGCCATCAATGTTCACGGAAACATGGTGGGCGACGTTATGTTCTATGGAAGAGGCGCAGGAAAGAACGCCACTGCAAGTGCTGTAGTTGCTGACGTTATCGATATCATCAAGCACAAGGGTAAGCACATCGATGTAAATATGAAGGCGGAGAAAGCAGTTCTTTCACCTAAGGACAACGCAGTAAGGATGTTCTTTGTAAGGGTTCCTGAGAACCTTAAAGAGCAGGCTTTAGAGATCTTTGGAAGCAACATCGAGGAAGTTACTGCAGAGGGTGTACACGGCGAATTTGCTTTCGTTACAAACAACCTGGCTGAGAAGGACTTCGAGGAGAAGATCTGGAAGATGGACAGCGTAAAGGGATATATCAGACTGTATTAAAGGTCTAAAGATAATTATATTGAGGAGAATTGGCAGCAATGAGAAAGGTAGTTAAATTTGGCGGCAGCTCACTGGCAAGTGCCGAGCAGTTCAAGAAGGTTGGAGAGATCATCAAGTCAGATCCTGAAAGGGTATACGTGGTTCCTTCAGCTCCCGGAAAGAGAAATTCCAAGGACACAAAGGTCACAGATATGCTCTACAAGACCTATGCACTGGCTGAGGCAGGTAAGGATTTCAGCAAGAACCTGTCAGATATCATGGCAAGGTACGACGAGATCATAAAGGGCCTTAAGCTTAAACTTGATCTTACATCAGAGTTCAAGACCATTGAAAAGACCTTTAAGAGCAAAGCAGGTAAAGATTACGCTGCAAGCCGTGGTGAGTATCTTAACGGAAT
>CAMVRW010000219.1 GCA_947169985.1 uncultured Butyrivibrio sp.
TGTTCATTTGATGAAATAATAGAAAAAAACTGGCCTGAAGGGGTAAAGAAAACCCGCCAGAGAGTAGATGTCTACAAAGTTTTATATGAAGCCAAGGCTCCCCTTTCAGCAGCAGAGATCTTTTCAGCATTAAACAGTAACTCGGCAAAAGAAATGTACGCCTTCTCCACAGTCTACCGAAATCTTTTAGCTTTTGAGAAGGCAGGAATAGTAGTAAAAAATGTCCTGTCCACTGAGGACAACGCTCTTTATGAGCTTAAGCAGGGAACCCACAAGCATTACGCTGTGTGTCTTTTGTGTCATACCAAGATCCCAATTAGTACCTGTCCTCTCCACGAGATATCCCATGACCTTGAAAAATCACTTCCTGATTTTGAAGTCACAGGTCATCAGCTTGAGATATACGGATATTGCAAAGAATGTAAGAAAACCCTGGCGCACTAAAAGCGTCAGGGCTTTTTTAATCAAAAGGGTTCTCATTATAGAAATCAAGCAAAAGAGATACCACGTGGGTGTAGCTTACTTTCCCGGAGGATACTCCGTTTACCTTCAGATTGGTATCCACAAAGGTGTCTGCTGCCTTTTTTACCGTCTCCGTATCAAAGATGGCATTGTCCTCCACCTTCTTCCAGGCCTCGTCCGTCAGAAACTGATTGTCATACTTCACAAGATCAGTGATCTTTACGTGGGAATCGTAAGTCTCCTTATCCACCGCCTTATAGAAATCATTATTCACGTAGTTAAGAACTCCCAAATATCCGCTGTACTCAAACACCGGATCCTCCGACTCTATGCAGGCCAGAAAGCCAAGGAAATTTGCCTCGTCCTCATAGATATAACCGTGGGTATGGGCCAGCTCATGACACATGGTAAAAGGCTTATTCATGATATACATGTCGTCATTATAATTTGCTTCCATAGAAAAAGGAAAATAGTATCCCTGCATGTACTGCTGGCTCATAAAACCTGAAAATGTCAGGGCCTTTGGAGTAGCGTAAAAGCCATCAAGTCTCTTTTGCCTGTCCGATATGCCAAGCATAGCCTCTTTTGCAGTCTCCTTCATATTCCCCTGGTAAACCACGTTTCCTTCGTTGTCCCGGGACATCGTAAGGGACAGCTCATTACATTTTGTGACCAGATAATCTCTAAGAGCCATAAGATCCTGTAGATCATAGGACTCCTTCGTATTTTCTGCCACCCTCATTGGCGTGCAGTGATACAGCACAAAGCAGTTAAGGGACATGATCGTCACCACCACTGCTACAATCACCGGAAGGATCTTCCACAAAAAGAACCTTCTAAGGATCAGGGTAATCAAAAGAGCTATCACTAAGATCACCAGTACCACAAGCATTATCTCACCTACAGAAAAAGGAAAGAGGCTTGTAAATCTGCTGTAGCCTTCCGTGAGTTTTGGAAATATGTTGTCAGTATAATAATCAGAAAAGGGCCTGCTGACCCATGCTGCTGCATTAAACAATAGGCTCAGTAGCAGCAGGATGGAAACAACCGCCCATTTTAATCTGTTTTTCTTCATGGCTTTATCAGTTTTCTGTAGTCTCTGAGGTCTCTGAAGATTCTGATGATTCTTCGCCCTCTGCATCACTTCCATCGAAGGAAAGGGTGATGTTGTCCTTCTTAAACTCCTTTAAGTTTGCGCAGGCTATGTTGTGGTCTGTTCCACCTTCGTCTGTTACCACAATCTCCCATTCTCCACTGTCTGCGTACACATCGAAAGTCACTCCCATAAGTGAGTAACCATCTCCAAGTCCCGTTCCTTCCTTTAAATAGTTGTCACTATAAACATCCCTGGTCTTGTCATGAAGAACTATCTTCGTAAGATTCAGCCCAGTCTTGTTTATAAGGACAACTTCAACTTTCTTGTGCTTAGCCTTTTCTGCCCTGTCCTCATTCTCAGTCACCAGTACATCCGACATCTCTTTTCCCATGGTCTGATAGCTATCAGTTATCTCAGTCACTGAAGGTAACAGCTCGTCTATGCTCTTGTCGTTCATCTTGGTGAAATCTATTGCCTCAATTTCAGAAACCTTCTCGGACAGTTCATCAAGCTTTTGCCTGTTGCTGCTGTCTGTTATATCAAGGTATGTCTCCTCAGCAGCGTCCCTGGCCTGTAAAAGAAGTGTTCTTGCTTCCTCTGCCTCTGCCAGTTTTTCATCTGAAGGGCCGCAGCCCACCAGTAGTATTGCTGCCAGGGCTGTCATTATCGCTGCCTGAAACCGTCTATTTTTCATAATACCTCCATAGCGCAAATTTACGTCCTATGTCAATTATACGGATTGCATCGTTAATCGTAAAGAAGCCGGATATATGATAAAATTAATAAAACTCAAGAAGGGAGCGATTCTTAACATATGAGACTTCTTTTAGCAGATGATGAAAAAGAGCTGTCTAACGCCCTGGTGGCCATTCTAAAACACAGCAACTACACCGTGGATGCAGTCTACAATGGAACAGATGCTCTGGACTATGCACTGACCGGAGACTACGACGGTATTATTCTGGATATCATGATGCCCGGTATGGATGGCATGGAAGTCCTGAAAAAGATCAGGGACAAAGGCCTATCAACACCGGTGCTGTTCCTTACTGCAAAAACTGAGGTTGATGACCGCATCAAGGGCCTTGATCTTGGAGCTGATGACTATCTTCCAAAGCCCTTTGACATGGGCGAGCTCCTTGCAAGAGTAAGAGCCATGCTCAGGAGAAAAGAGGATTTCGCTCCTTCTAATCTCACCTGTGGGAATCTTACTTTGGACAGGGCAGGATATGAGCTTTCTACTCCTGACCATGAAAAGATCCATCTCTCCAGCAGGGAATTCCAGATGATGGAGATGCTGATGACATCTCCCGGAAGGATCATTTCAGTAGACAATTTCATGGACCGTATCTGGGCAGATGGAGAGGCCGACGTAAATGTTGTCTGGGTATACATCTCAAACCTCAGAAAAAAACTGACTTCCCTTGAGGCAAGCTGCGAGATAAAAGCTTCCAGAGGAGTAGGTTATTCCATAAACGAAACCACTTAACAAAACCGAGGTACCTATATGGTCAATAAACTTCGAAAGAAATTTGTTATAACCGCCATGCTGTCCCTTCTTGTTATCCTGGTGATCATGATAGCCGTGATCAATCTGGTAAACCTTCACCAAATGACCAGGGACGCTGATAATCTTCTGACAATGCTGTGCGACAACGATGGCTACTTCCCGGGTATGCTGGATAATAAGGACATGTTACCTCCGGGAGTCAACACTTCAAACAATCCCGCCGAAGGAAATTCTTCAGGGAACCAGGACCCGGGGCGTAAGAAAAATGATCCTGACTTTAAAAACTCCTCGGATCCTTTCGCCTTTGACGCTCTGAATAACATGCGTACCATGGAGATGCCTTATCAGGCCAGATATTTTTGGGTGAAATTTACTGAAGATGGAACAGTTGCAGATATAGATGTAAGTCACGTGGCAGCCATCGATGAAGAAACCGCCACAACTTATGCAACTGATGCCTATAACAGTTCCAGGAAAAAAGGCTTTCACCGTTCCTACAGATACAAGAAAGGAACAACCTCTGATAACCTCACCATCATTATCTTTTCTGATATAAGTGGTTCTCTTATCAATGTTTATAAGCTCCTGGGCCAGTCTCTTCTTGTAGGGGCATGCACTCTGATAGCCATGTTCATTCTGGTATTTCTTTTCTCTGGACAGGCTGTGGCTCCTGTTGTTGAGTCCCTTGAAAAGCAAAAGCGCTTTATCACAGATGCCGGGCATGAGCTGAAGACACCTCTTGCCGTTATATCCGCAAATGTCGACGTTCTGGAATTAGAGTCAGGAAAGAGTGAGTGGTCAGCCAGCATCCGTAATCAGGTAAAGCGCATGAATTCCCTGGTTAAAAATCTTTTAACCCTGTCCCGGATGGACGAGGAGAGAATGCACGTGGTCTATTCAGACTTTGACATGAGCGCTGCCATAAAAGAAACTGCTACTTCCTTCGAAGCCCTGGCTGAAGCAGGGAACAAAAAGTATCATATGGACATCGAAGAGGGGATACACATCACCGGAGATAAAAACTCCATAAATCAGCTGGCAAGCCTACTTTTGGATAACGCCATGAAGTACTCCTCTGATAAAGGCAGCATCAATGTAATGTTATCAAAAGACAAGAACATCGTTTTTGAGGTTTCGAACACCAGCGACTGTATCCCTTCCGGAAATCTTGACCGGCTCTTTGACAGGTTCTACAGAGCCGATTCTTCAAGAAGCAGAGAGACCGGGGGCTATGGTATCGGCCTTTCGGTTGCAAGAGCTATTGCCATGTCCCACGGCGGAAATATAGAAGCTCTTAAGGATGGTGACAGAATTATAAGATTCGTCGTAACGCTTCCAAAAGTCCTTCCAAAGAATC
>CAMVRW010000220.1 GCA_947169985.1 uncultured Butyrivibrio sp.
CGCCTTAAGAACTCGGTAGTATCCAGGATGATCGCCGACGTTCCTCTTGGAACCTTTTTATCCGGAGGCTATGATTCATCTCTTGTTACAGCCATTGCCCAGGAATTTTCAGATAAGCCCGTTAAGACCTTTTGTATTGGTTTTGATGTTAAGGAATATAATGAGGCCAAGTATGCCAAGGAAATAGCTCAGTATCTTGGCACCGATCACACAGAACTTTATATCTCAGAAAAAGAGATGTTTGATCTGGTCAGCAGTATTCCACAGTATTACGACGAGCCCTTTGCGGATAACTCGGAGATTCCGTCAATGCTGGTCAGCAAGTTGGCAAAAAAGGACGTGACTGTTGCTCTTTCCGGTGACGGAGGAGACGAGTTCTTCTGTGGCTACAATGTATATGACAACGTAGGACAGGCACAGAAGCTTGAGATCCCGGGAGCTATAGTAAATGCCATTGGTCAGGTTCCTGTAGGGGGCGGAAAGCTCCTTGACAAGATGCCCTTCAGAGTAAGGGTTGTGGCTTCCAACAGAGACCCTGAGACCAAGACTCAGCTTGTGTCTGAAGGCTACGTAAAGGCTGCCCATGCCTTTATTTCAGGAAAAGAGATGCTGGATGTTCCGGTGCATGCCCTGGACTACCTCAGCACTGACTTTAATCTTTCCATAAATGAAGCACCGGTGTTATATCCTTTTGAGAGCATTTACTGCGTGGATAACTTCCAGACAAGAAGGATGCTCCTTGATATGGATACCTATCTTCCGGAGGACATTCTTGTGAAAATGGACAGGGCATCCATGAAATATTCCCTGGAGAACAGATGCCCTATCATGGATACAGAGGTCATGGAGTATTCCTTCAGGATTCCTCACAGATTTAAGTACTATCATGGGGATAAGAAGCATATCCTTAAGGATATCGCCTACGACTATATTCCAAGAGAGCTTCTGGAAAGACCAAAGACAGGTTTTGGAGTTCCAATGGATCAGTGGCTTAGAGGTCCTCTAAAGGAAGCACTTCTTGACTACAGTAGCACTTCTTTCCTTAAGAAACAGGGAGTTTTTGATGCGGACTATGTATCGAAATTTATAAATAATTATGTGGTAAAGGGAGACGGAGGACCGGCTACAGGAGCAAACTTCAGCAAAGTTGCCTGGGCGTTTTTCATCTTCCAGCAGTGGTATAACTACTATCTTCAGTGAAAAAAGGAGACGGATTATGACAAGAGAAGAAGTATTTGAAAAGATAAATGAAGTATTCAGAGATGTTTTTGAGGATGATGACATCACAGTAACAGATGAGACTACAGCAGCTGATATCGAGGACTGGGATTCTTTAGAGCATATCAATCTTGTAAATGCTATCGAGCAGGAATTTGGCATCAAGTTCAACATGGGACAGATCGTTTCCATGAAGAATGTTGGTGAGATGGCAAATATTATCATGAGTCTTCTTGAAAAGTGAGGAAACCATGAAGATACATCACGTTGGATTTCTTGCTAAAAATATAGAGAAGACAGAGAAAAAGTTCTTTGAGTTGGGGTATGAGGTGGAGAGCCCCACAGCCTATGATGAGATCAGAAAGATAAACATTGAGTTTCTGGTGAATGGGGGCTACAGGGTGGAACTCATTCAGCCTATGAGCGAGGAGTCACCAATGTATCCGCTCCTTAAAAGATTCAAAAATTCACCTTATCATTTTTGCTATGAGGTTGAGAATCTTGATGCTGCAGTAGAAGAGCTGTCGGGAAAAGGTTACACTGTGATACAGGAACCGGAGATTGCACCTTGTATTGAGGGGAAAAAGGTGGCTTTTCTGAATAATATCAGTATGGGGATAATAGAACTTGTTGAGATCTGAGGATACAGGAAAAAAGCATATAGCCATGTACATCGGTTCCCTCCAGAAGGGCGGCGCCGAGAGGGTTATGGTAAATCTGGCGGAGTACTTTTTTGAGCAGGGGTATAAGGTTACTCTGGTGACCACTTACCTGGCAAAGGAGGAGTACGAAGTTAAACACGCCACCTGGACCAGAGTTCCTGCAGGCGCAGACAGAGCGGTGCTTGTGGCGGATACGGAAGAAAACCCTGCCTGGATCGATCCTGAAGGGGGAGAAAAGGATGGCATCGGAAGAGTCTTTTCAGCCCTTTTAAAAAGTGAGCAGAAGGGACGAGCCTATAACCTGAAGGCCAGAAGCGAGAAGCTTAGGGCTATCTGGAGGGAGCTTAAGCCTGATCTGGTGCTTAGCTTTATTGGGAAGAACAATATAATGGCGTTGTCCACAGCCACCAGAGAGGGAATAAAGGTTGTGGTTTCAGTTCGTGCTGACCCCGACATGGAGTACGACACCTTTGCTCTTAAGAGCGGAATGCTCTCAACCTTTGGAAAGGCCTCAGGAGTAGTGGTTCAGTCCACAGGAGCACTTCAGTGGTTTCCGGCATTCATTCGCAAGAAGTGCACCATCCTTCCTAATTCAGTCAATCCGTCTTTCATCAGAAAAAGATATATTGGCGACAGGGAAAAGAGGATCGTAATGGTGGGAAGGCTTGATGAGAACAAGAATCAGGCCATGGTCATGGAGGCCTTTAAGGAGGCTACACTTGATAAGTACCAGGACTTTCACCTGGTGATATATGGAGACGGTCCTGACAGATTAAAACTCCAGAGAAAAGCCGAGAGCCTTGGAATTGCGTCAAGGGTTGAGTTCAAGGGCATGGTTAAGCATGTAGCAGAACATGTTGAAAAATCCTACATGTTCATTTTGGCTTCTTCCCAGGAGGGAATGCCAAACTCCCTTATTGAGGCCATGAGTCTTGGAGTTGCATGCATTTCTACAGACTGTCCCTGCGGTGGGCCTGCGGACCTTATTGTTGACGGAATAAACGGGCTTTTGGTGCCTGTTAAAGATACAAAGGCTATGACGGAAGCTATAAGAAAGCTTCTTGATAATAAGACCCTTGCTGACAATCTTGGGGCAGCAGCTTCCAAGATCCAGAGCAAGATTGCTCCCGATGTGGTCAACCAGATGTGGAGAGACTATCTTGAGGGAATTATGAAGGGATGAATAGATGAAAGAGCTGGAATATCCATTTGACAGCAGCTACATAATGAAAAAGAAAAAGGGCCTGAAGAAGGCTCTTTTAGCTGATGGGAGTGAGAGAATCCACAAGAAGATCGCTGTTCTTGGGGGCTCTACCACCCATGACATCATAAAGGTTCTGGAGCTGTTCTTGCTGAACTATGGTATTGAGCCTGAGTTCTATGAATCAGAGTACGGCCAGTACTGGCAGGATGCCATGTTCCCGGGAGAGGAGCTTAGCTCTTTTAACCCTGATGTGATCTTCATCCATACCAGCAACAGAAATATCCTGGATTACCCTGTGATGGGGGATGATGTGGCAGCAGTTGACGCTAAGCTCAATAAGGTATATGGCCATTTCGAGACCATGTGGAAGAAGTTAAAAGAGCTGTATCACTGCCCCATTATTCAGAACAACTTTGAGCCGCCATTTTTCAGGCTTCTGGGAAACAGGGACGGAGTAGATGTTCACGGAAGGCTCTCTTTTATCAACAGGCTCAATGAAAAATTCAGTGAGTATGCAAGGCAGTCTGAGGCAGACGGAGACAGCTTTTTTATCAATGATATAAACTATCTGGCAGCATGCTACGGCCTTGATAAGTGGTCAGACACCCAGGCCTGGCACATGTACAAGTACGCCATGTGCATTCCTGCTATTCCCTATGTGAGCTTTAACGTGGCTAACATAATAAAGTCCATCTATGGAAAGAACAAGAAGGGACTGGTGCTGGATCTTGATAACACCCTTTGGGGCGGAATCGTTGGAGATGACGGTGTAGACGGGATTGAAATAGGCCAGGAGACCAATATGGGCCAGGTTTATCTTGAGTTCCAGAACTACGTGAAGATGCAGAAGGATATCGGTGTTATCCTGGCAGTTGACTCCAAGAACGAGAAGGAAAATGCCATTGCGGGACTTCAGCATCCTGACGGAGCCCTTACCCCGGATGATTTTGTGTCAATAAAAGCCAACTGGGAACCAAAGAGCGAGAACTTCAAGGCAATTGCAAAAGAGCTTACCCTGCTTCCTGAGTCTTTGGTTTTTGTGGATGACAATCCTGCGGAGAGGGAGATTGTAACAGCCCAGATTCCCGGAGTTTATGCGCCTGTAATGGACAGTCCGGAGAACTATATAAGAAATATCGATCACTCGGGATTTTTTGAGGTCACTTCCATTTCAGAGGATGACAAGAAGAGAAACGAGATGTACATGGCTAATAAGCAAAGGCTTGAGCTGGAGGAGAGTTTTGCTGACTACTCTGAGTATCTTAAGTCCCTGGAAATGGAGGCTGAGATTAAGCCCTTTGAGAAGATGTACATGCCAAGGATCTCTCAGCT
>CAMVRW010000221.1 GCA_947169985.1 uncultured Butyrivibrio sp.
GTCCTAAAAGGCTACATTTCCAAGTGCAGCTTCTTCGTAGGCGCCCGTACCCACAGCACAATTGCCGCCTACAGCTCCGGTGTCCCAACTCTGGTCATCGGCTATTCAGTAAAGAGCCGAGGCATCGCCACTGACCTCTTCGGAACCTACGACGGTTATGTATTACCCGTACAGGAGATGTCAGACCCAGAGGCGCTTATTAGGTCATACGAATATATTACGAAACACCAATAATAATTTGGGGGAAACAATATGCTTATATTGAAGATCGCAGGCGGTCTGGGAAACCAGATGCAGCAGTACTCGGTCTACACCAAGCTTAAGAAGATGGGGAAAGATATTAAGCTTGACCTTTCATGGTTTGATCCGTCAATCCAAAAGAACATGCTGGCTCCAAGGGAGTTTGAGCTGACAACCTTTAAAGGCATCACTTTTGAGGAATGCACTAAGGAGGAGCGAGATCTCTTTTTAAAGAGAAGCGCTCTTCAGAAAGTAACAGGAAAAGTTGCCTGTAAGCTGGGTCTTAGAAGTGACGAGAATCCAAATGTCTTTTCCGAAAAAGAGATGTACCATCCGGAAGTGTTTGAGCTGGAGGATAAGTACATCTCAGGGTATTTTGCCTGTCAGAAATATTATGCGGACATAATGCCTGACATGCAGGAGATATTTCTTTTCCCGGATCATCCGGATGAGATCCTTCATAAGAGGAACATGGCTCTGGCGGACAGGATGGATCAGGAGAACTCTGTCAGTGTTCACATAAGGCGCGGAGATTATCTGGATCCGCCGAACTTCGCTATTCTTGGGAACATCGCCACTCAGGAGTACTACGACAGCGCCATGGAGTATTTCAGGGCAAAAGACCCTTCAACTCATTTTTACATTTTTACCAGCGACCACGAGTATGCCAGGGAGAAGTTCTCTGACGAGAGCAGATACACCATCGTGGACTGGAACACAGGCAAGAACAGCGTTCAGGACCTGATGCTCATGAGTCACTGCAGGGGAAATATCTGTGCAAATTCCACCTTCAGTTTCTGGGGCGCAAGGCTTAACAAAAGGCCTGACAAGATGGTGATCAGAACCTACAAGATGCGAAACAATCAGCCGGTAACCCCAGAGATCATGCATGATTACTGGGCTGACTGGATACTGATGGACGAAAAAGGCAGCATCGTATGAGCAGAGTAAAATCCGCAACAAGAAATATAACCTTCGGGTATGTGGGACAGGTGGCAACCACGATCATGTCGTTCGTGTTGCGAACTGTCTTTCTCATGCACTTAAATGAGCAGCTTCTTGGAGTAAACTCGCTCTATAGCAACATTCTGGCTGTGCTTAACATGGCGGAGCTGGGTATCGGAACCGCTTTGAACTTCAGCCTTTATGGGCCGGTGGCAAGGGGCGAGACTGAAAAGATCAAGTCCTACATGCAGCTTTACCGCAAGGCTTATCACGTAATTGCCCTGGTTGTGGCTGGAATTGGTCTGGCGCTTACGCCATTCCTTGGGATCCTTGTTAAGAACCCGGGAAGCATTTCCCAAAGGGATTTGGTTTTATTCTACTTCATTTTCCTGTTCAACACAGTGACCAGCTATTTTGTGGCCTATAAGTACAGCCTCATTAATGCTGAGCAAAAGAACTACATCCAGACGAATATCCTTACCATAACCAAGATCGTTACTGTGTTTATACAGATCATCGTGGTGGTAGCTACAGAGAATTTCTACCTGTTCCTTCTGACAGATGCGGCGGTTCAGCTGATCCAGAAGATCTTTGTGTCCAGGTATCTTGATAAGCTTTATCCATATCTCAAGGATAAGAATGTGACGAAGCTTGCAAAGGAAGAGAGCGACGAAGTCTGGAAAAAGACCAAGGCACTGGTATTCCACAAGGTGGGAGATGTTGCAAGACTTCAGACGGATGCCCTTATTATCTCGTCTTTTATCGAAGTATCAATGGCCGGTTTTGTTGACAACTACAACCTGGTCATCAACTCCGTAGCCAACTTCGTGAATATCATCTTTAACTCAGTTATTTCAAGCTTTGGAAATCTCATTGCCACAGAGAGCAAAGAGAAGCAGTTTTCCATGTTCAAGGTGTATCGCTTCTTTGCTTCCTGGGTTTATGGATTTTCCTGCATTGGGTTTATGGTTCTTTTAACTCCTCTCATAAGGCTGTTGTGGGGAGATAAGTGGATTCTTCCACAGGCGGCGGTTTACTGCATCCTCATTGATTATTACTTCAAGGGTGACAGGATCGTGCTTAGTAACTACAAGACTGCTGCGGGAGTGTTTGAGCCGGATAAGTACCTGGCGCTGATCCAGGGGGCTGTGAATCTGGTGATCTCAATTGTTCTTGTGCAGACGCCTCTGGGGCTTACAGGTGTCTATATCGGAACCATTGTTTCAGGACTTATCGCCAATGTGACAAAGCCCGTGATCATCTATGGAAGCTGCTTTGACAGGAAGGCATGGGGGTATTTTGCTGACACTGCCAAGTATCTTCTCAGCATGGTTTCGGTGCTGGTGGTATGTCAGTTCATCAGTAACAGGGTTATTTCGAATCTTAATTTCGTATCATTTTTTGTAATGGCTGTGATCATCACAGTGATCTTCAATGGGGTATATTTCCTGCTTTACGGCAGAACAGAGGAATTCAAATATCTTAGCACCAAGGTGCTGGAGAAGATAAGAAGGGCAAAGTAATGGACGGATTTATGGTGGACAGCAAGATTTATTTTGGGGTTATAAGGCAGACAGCAAAAGAGCTAAAGGGGATAATGGACGTTTCCGTAAAGGACAGGGCAAAGGACTTTGTGAAGAGTGCCATGGGAAGGTCCGTAAGGACAAAGGATCCACTGTTCTGGCCGGCTGGAATGCTGATGCTTGGGCTTGTTGAGGCCAGAAGGTCTCTTATTGAGAAGCTGGCAAAGGAAGAGGGAGCAGATGCTCTTGTGGAAGAGATCGATTCCGTTATCCTTAAGCACTTAAATGTCTGGAAGGGCAAGTATGGTGCGAAGGTGGACTATATTGATGACGCCCTTGCAGGAGTGGCAGTTGTTAGGCTCTATAAGCAGAGCTATGATGAGAAGCTTCGAAATGCCTGTAAGATCACGGCGGATAAGATCTATGCTTATCTGCAGAATGCAGCCAGGGATAAAACAGGGACTATAGTTTATAACTCTGATCGTGATTCCGGAAATGTGTTTGCTGATGGTACAGGCATGGTAAGCATGTTCCTTGCTGCTTACGGAGAGGCCTTTGAAATAGGAGAGGCTTTGGATCTGGCAGCACTTCAGCTTTTGAATTTCAAGAAATTTGGTATGGATGAAAGAACGGGACTTCCATATCATGGATATTCCCTTGAGGGAACAGCAGTAAAAAAGGGTGTTCTTTCCTGGGGAAGGGCAGCAGGCTGGCTCATAATGGGATTGGCGGAATTTGCTGCAGTGATGGAAACATATGCACTGGAAGGAAAGAGTGGTCCGGAGCTTGGCGTTGTAAGTGAGCTCGTGACCTGGTACAGAGAGCTGTCTGTAAATCTTGCTTCCTATCAGAAGTCCGATGGGGGCTTTGCATGGCAGGTTCAGGCTGTGGATGGCCCCTTGGACACATCAGCAACCGGCATGATCCTCTATGGTCTTATGAGACCGGAGAATCACGAGGCGCCAGAGGTTGAAAAGAGTCTTACAGCTCTTTTGGAATCTATTGTAGACGGAAAGGTTGAGAAGACCCTTAGCTCCTGCGATGACTTCGGAGTTCACTACCAAAGCTACGGCCACTATCCATGGGGACAGGGAGCTGTGCTGGCAGTATTGGCGATATTGTGAACGTAAGAGGCTGTACATTTTTGTGCAGTCTCTCTTTTATTGATTAAATTATTATTAATTATATCCTGAATAACGCACAAAAATTAACGAAAGTAATATAATTAATCTGGTTTTTAAGCTAAATTTCTTTTTACTTTGGAGGCAGATATGGCAGGTAAAGAAAAATCCCAGATTAAGTTTAAAGACAGTATCAAGACCAGGCTGATATCAGTAATGATCCTGGTTACAGCAGTTCCGCTTTTGGTGGCTGTTATCGCCAGTTATGTGACATCTACCAATAAGGCCATGACGGATGCTCAGGACATTCTTGAGTGGGAGTGCTGGTACCTTGAGGATAATTTCTCCATGGTTGTTGAAACCAACATGAACATGATCAGAAGTATCGCCGGGAATCCTACAATTATTAACTTTGTAAATGGCGAAGCTGGAATTCCACTTGACGCTGTTCAGGCTACTCTTTTGGAGTGCGATGCGATTTTGGATGATGGTGATAACACGTGTATTACTGACGCGACAGGAATGCAGATTGCAAGAGGAACAGGTGACTGCATTGACGTATCAGACAG
>CAMVRW010000222.1 GCA_947169985.1 uncultured Butyrivibrio sp.
AGGGACTTACAGGTAAGAAGGCTAAGGTTAAGGAGCTTGTTACCAGATAATATGTTTTTTAAAGGCAGTTACTGTTTCAGTAATTGCCTTTTTACGTGTAAGTACTCTGATGAATGAGGTTATTATGCGTTTAAGAAGAAACAGAAACACTTTAACATTCTATCAAAAGAAAAAGAAAATATCGCCCGGGGTTATCAGAGAGATCTTTTCGTGGGTCTTTGTGACAATCCTGGCAATTGTTCTTTCTATTGCACTGGTTCTTTCCTTCGGAATGCAGGTGAAGGTCATCGGCGATTCCATGGAACCAGGTCTATATAACGGCCAGGGAGTATTGGTTGACAGGATCCTTACCAAGATAGCCAGCCCTAAAGCCGGGGATATAGTAGTCTTTTTGCCAAACGGTAATGTTAATTCCCATTATTATGTTAAAAGAGTTGTTGCAGTTCCTGGAGATACTGTCCAGATAACGGAAGGAGTTCTTTATATCAACGGTCTTCCTTCCGGTGAAGATTCCGATGATTATGATAAAATGGAAGATGCAGGAATTGCAGCTAATGCCATTAAGCTAGGAAGTGGAGAATATTTTGTTCTTGGTGACAACAGGAACAGCTCCGAGGATTCCAGAAGTGCCAATATCGGTATTGTGAAACAGAGTATGATTGTGGGAAAGGCCTGGTTTAAGCTTAAGACAGAGACTGCTTCCGGTGGACCTATCATCAACCATTATTAGGAGAAAGGTGAATAGATGAATTATCAGTGGTATCCGGGTCATATGACAAAGGCTATCAGGATGATGCAGGAAAACATCAAGCTGATAGACATAATAATAGAGCTGACAGATGCAAGGATTCCTGCTTCCGGTAGAAATCCTGATATAGATGAACTTGGAAAAAATAAGTTCAGGCTTATCATTCTTAATAAGGCAGATCTGGCTGATCCTAATGTTACTGCCAAGTGGAGAGATTACTACCAGTCTTTGGGTTATTTTGTTATGGAGATGAATTCAAAGACCGGTAATGAAGCTGGTAAAGTAAAGGATCTCGTTCAGAGCGCCTGTGCTGAAAAGATTGAGCGTGATAAAAAGAGGGGCATTGTTGGCAGACCTATCCGCGCCATGGTGGCTGGAATTCCCAATGTTGGTAAGTCGACTTTCATAAATAAGCTTTCAGGTAAGGCGGCTGCCAAGACAGGAAATAAACCTGGTGTTACAAAGGGCAAGCAGTGGATAACTCTTGGTAAGAATATGCAGCTTCTTGATACTCCGGGTATTCTCTGGCCTAAATTCGAAGATGAGACTGTAGGTCTTCATCTTGCTCTTATTGGCTCAATGAATGATGAGAATCTGGATCTTACAGAACTTGCCTGTGAACTTATCAAACTGCTAAATGAATACTACCCTCAGGCAATAAAAGAGAAGTATAATATAAGTGATGAACAGATTCGTGAATTTGGGGAGGAGCCTTATGCTACACCGCTAAGTGCTGTGCTTTCAGCCATAGCGACTAACAGAAAGCTCATCAAACAGGGGGCAGAGCCTGACATAACAAGAGCTGCTAACCTTCTTCTGGACGATTTCAGAAACGGAAGATTGGGAAGACTATCATTAGAAAGGCCGGAATGAAATGAAAGAAGTATTTAAGGAAATCCTAAGCACTGTACTTTATCTGTTAGTTATCTTTGTTCTTACTTTCTTGTTTATTACCTTTATTGCTCAGCGTACAGAGGTTAGCGGTTCCTCTATGGAACCTACACTTCAGGACAGGGATTCTCTTTTGGTAGATAAGATATCCTATAGGTTTAATGACCCTAAGCGTTTCGATATCATTATTTTCCCATATAAATACGGCGATAAGCAGTACTTTATCAAGCGAGTTATAGGACTTCCCGGGGAAACTGTAAGGATCGATGGTGATGGCAATATTTATATTAACGGAGCTATCCTTCAGGAGAGCTACGGTGCAGAGGTCATTATTGATCCGGGTGTGGCTTCAACGGAGATTACATTGGGTGAAGGCGAATTCTTTGTAATGGGAGATAATCGTAATCACAGTATGGATTCAAGGGATCCTTCGGTGGGGAACATAAGTAAGAAGGATATCCTGGGCAGAGCGTTTATCAGAATCTATCCATTTTCCAAGTTTGGAGGAGTTGAGTGATGGATTCTTTAGCTATGATAAAAGAGTCTTTGAAGGCCGCTGAATCTAATGGCGACCTTCAGTGCTTTATTGAAAAGTATTCTTTGGACGAAAGAGCCGGTGTTAAAAAGCTTGTAGAATCTGCAACCAAAAAGATAAAGGCTCTTGAAGATGAAAAGAAGAGAACCTATGAAATGAGCAGGTTCGAGAGGGAGAATAGTCAATACGGCTTTCTTTGTGGTATTGATGAAGTGGGAAGAGGCCCTCTTGCAGGTCCGGTTTATGCTGCGGCTGTTATACTTCCTAAAGACAGTGACATACTGTATCTAAATGATTCTAAGAAATTATCCGAAAAAAAGAGAGAAGAGCTTTATGATGTGATAATGGAAAAGGCTGTTGCCGTGGGCATTGGCTGTGCATCAGAAAAGCGTATTGATGAGATAAACATTCTCCATGCGACTTTCGAAGCTATGACTGAGGCTGTATCAAACCTTAAGGTTAAGCCGGGAGCTCTTTTGATTGACGCTGTTCATATCCCTCAGCTGGAGGACTATAAGCAGATATCCATTATAAAGGGAGATGCAAAGAGTGTTTCCATAGCTGCAGCAAGTATCATTGCAAAGGTTACCAGGGACAGAGTCATGAAAGAAATGGCTTTGAAATATCCTGAATATGGCTTTGAGTCCAATAAGGGTTATGGTAGTGAAGCACATATTGCTGCCATAAAAAAATATGGTCCCTGTGATATCCATAGAAGGTCATTTATAGGAAACTTTATATGAACATCATCGGCAACGTTAACCAACCCAATAATACCGTCATTATAGATGGTAGTCAGATCCGGGAGCCAAGAGGTACTGAAAGCAAGCCTCTTGAGCTGAAAACCGGTTCTACTATCCAGGGTACAGTGATGTCTATTACAGACACTGATGAGGGAAAAGTTGCCAATATAAATGTTGGTGATGCTGTTATTTCTGCTAAGCTTCAGGAGGGTATGGGCCTTCGTGAGGGCCAGACTTTGAACTTTGCAGTAAGAGGCAGCGGAGCCCAGGGGATTTCTATAACTCCTCTTTATGAGAATACTTCTGTTGATCAGAGTACATTAAAAGCTCTGACTGCTGCCGGTATCGAGATAAATAATGATACTGTTCAAATGGTTAAGGACATGATGGAAGCAGGTCTTTCTATTGGGAAAGAATCTCTTCTTGAAATGAACCGTAACCTGTCTGCGCATCCTGACACTTCTATTTCTACCATGGTTGAGATGAAGAGTCTTAACATTCCCATAACTGACAACAATATAGTTCAGTTCCAGAACTACAAAAATTATGAGCATCAGGTAACAAGTGCCATGGAGGACATCATGGATGAGCTTCCAAAAGCTTTTGATCAGCTCACTCAGGCTGGAAATACTTCAGCCGCCCTTAATCTGTATGGAAGTGTTCTAAAGCTCTTTGGAGAAGGCGCTGAACAGAGCGTAAATGCAGAAACTCAGGCCACAGAAAGTCAGATGCAACAAACTGGGGAGCCTATAGCAGCCCAGAATGAACAGGCAGCTGAATCAGGTACAGTTACTTCAGAGGGAAAAGAAATCCCTGCTCAGGTAAACGCTAGTGAAGAGCAGGCGCTACAGATAAAAGGGTCAGAAGCTGAAAAAAATCCTGAAAACGCTGCAAAGGCTTCCGGTGAAATACCTGAGAAAACTGCTCAGCTTCAGGAAAAACCAGTCCTTTCCGATAATTTTGTCAACAGCTTAAAGAACCTTGGAATTTCAGATGAGACCATAAATAAGTACGAAGCTGCTCTTAAGGAGTTAAATGGGCAGTCAGAGGACTTCAATGGAACCCAGGCAACGAGTCCAAAGCTTGAGCAGGCCCAAAAGGAACTGTTAAAAGAGCTGGCTGATAACTTTTCAAAGTCAGACCTTACTGATGTGGCGGAAAGTGCATCCTGGAAAAATGTATTTAAGAGTGATGATTACAACAAACTCCTAAAGGGAAATATTACTTCCCAGTGGCTATTAAAGCCCGGAGATGTTCAGAATAAGGAAAATATTGAAAATCTATACCAGAGGCTTGGGAATCAGGTTAAGTCTCTTTCTAATGCTATAAACCAGACCTTGGGACCGGAGAGCAGTCTGGCACAGACAACAAACAACCTCCAGAATAACCTGGACTTCATGAATCAGCTCAACCAGATGTTCCAGTATGTTCAGCTTCCTCTTCAGATGGCAGGGCAGAATGCTCATGGG
>CAMVRW010000223.1 GCA_947169985.1 uncultured Butyrivibrio sp.
CTTCAGCTGAGCAGCCTTCAGCTACAACAGCTAAGATCAACTTCCAGGGTAACATCAAATAATTTAGCTCTTTGAGCTTTCTAAGGGCCGGCGGATTCATAGTCTTCCGGCCTTTTTTCTGAAATAAAGCAAAAAACAAATATATATGGAGGTTCATCAATGGCAGGAAACAGTGAATATGCTATTGAGATGCTGAACATTACCAAGAGGTTCCCTGGTATCATAGCCAATGATAATGTTACAGTACAGTTGAAAAAAGGTGAGATCCATGCGCTTTTGGGAGAGAATGGAGCGGGTAAATCCACTCTTATGAGCGTGCTTTTTGGCCTTTATCAGGCTGAAGAGGGTATCATCAAAAAGGATGGGGTAGAAGTAAAGATCAATAATCCTAACGATGCCAATGATCTTGGTATCGGAATGGTTCATCAGCATTTCAAGCTGGTTCAGTGCTTTACGGTATTGGACAATATTATCCTTGGTGATGAGACAACTAAACACGGATTTTTGCAGAAGGAAGAGTCCAGGAAAAAGGTAATGGAACTCTCTGATAAGTATGGCCTGAAGGTAGATCCTGATGCTAAGATTGAGGACATCACTGTAGGTATGCAGCAAAGAACGGAGATTCTTAAGATGCTCTACAGGGATAATGAAGTCCTTATCTTTGATGAGCCTACCGCTGTGCTTACACCTGCGGAAATTGATGAACTTATGGAGATCATGAAGAATCTTTCCAAGGAAGGTAAATCAATTCTTTTCATTTCTCATAAGCTTGCAGAGATTATGGCAGTTGCGGACAGATGTACTGTTCTTCGAAGAGGTAAGTACATCGGTACAGTTAATATTGCTGATACTAACCAGGACGAGCTTAGCCGAATGATGGTAGGAAGAGACGTTCAGCTGGTAGCTACTAAAGAGGATAAAGTTCCCGGAGATGTTATCCTTCATGTGGAGAACATGACTGTTCCAAGTAAGCTCCATCATAATAATGCAGTTAAGAATGTATCTTTTGATGTAAGATCAGGCGAGATTGTCTGCATTGCCGGAATTGACGGAAACGGACAGACTGAGCTTGTTTATGGTTTGTCAGGACTTGAGAATTGTACAACTGGCAAGATAACTCTTTCAGGCAGAGACATTACTCATGCTTCTATCAGAGAGCGTTCAACTCATGGTATGAGTCATATTCCTGAAGACAGACATAAGCATGGTCTTGTAATGGACTATTCCCTGGCTTACAACCTGGTACTCCAAAGGTATTTTGAGCCTGAGTTCAGCACTAAAGCTGGCTTCCTTAAAAAGGGTGAGATCAATAAGTATGCTGATAAGCTGATTGAGCAGTATGATATCAGATCCGGACAGGGAGCGCCTACAATTGCCCGCTCCATGTCAGGTGGTAACCAGCAGAAGGCGATCATTGCAAGAGAGATTGACAAGAACCCAGACCTTCTTATTGCTGTTCAGCCTACAAGAGGTCTTGATGTAGGAGCTATCGAGTATATCCATAAGCAGCTTATAGCGCAAAGAGATGCGGGACATGCAGTTCTTCTTGTCTCTTTGGAACTTGAAGAGGTAATGAGTATCTCAGACAGAATCCTCGTTATGTACGAGGGTGAATTAGTGGGAGAATTTGATCCCAAGACTACAACACCTGAAGAGCTTGGTCTTTACATGGCCGGCGCTAAGAGAAAGGAGATTGGAGCATAATGGCAGGTAATAATAAAGACAAAGCACATCCTCTTTCAAATCCTACACTCCAGTCTTTACTGGCAGCGCTTTTGTGCATAGTTATCGGACTTTTATTTGGTTATATTGCACTTCTTATCATTAGTCCTAAGGGAGCTACAGAAGCCATTATAACTATTCTTAAGAATTACTTTACTTATCCTACTGCAGCTGCAGCAAGGAAATATCTTGGTAACACACTGGTTAAGGCAGCACCTCTTCTTATGTGCGCCCTTTCGATTCAGTTCTGTTATCAGGCCGGCCTTTTCAATATTGGCGCGGCAGGTCAGTACGTAGCAGGAGCAGGAGCAGCTCTTTTCTGCGCACTTCAGCTTAAGCTTCCATGGATTGTCTGCCTTCTTGCTGCCCTTATTGCAGGCGGTATTTTTGGTATTATTGTTGGAGTACTTAAGTCCTATCTGAACGTTAATGAAGTTATTTCAGGTATCATGCTGAACTGGATTGGACTTTATACTGTTAACATGCTTCTTTCCGGGGTAAAAGAGACTGCAAGCCCTTATACAGTGCAGCTTGCCTCAACTAACCCCGCAGCGCTTCTTCCTTCTATGGGACTTGAGAAGCTCTTTTCAAACAATAAGTACGTTACAATTGCAATTCCACTCTCTGTAATCATAGCAATTGTTTTGAAGATCGTTCTTAGTAAGACTGTATTTGGCTATGAGATCAAGGCGACAGGTATTGCTAAGGATGCGGCTAAATACAGCGGAATGAGAGAGAAGAGAAATGTTATCGTGACACTGTTTATCGGTGGAGCTTTGGCAGGTCTTGGTGCTGCATTCCTGTTCCTTTCAGGATACGAGCAGTGGTCAGTAACCCAGTCATCAGTACCTTCAATGGGCTTTAACGGTATTGCTGCTACCTTCCTTGGAGGACTTGATCCAATAGGAACAATATTTGCTTCTTACTTTATCCAGCATATCACCAGTGGTGGTTCTTATCTGGATAAGAATATTTATCCTTCACAGATTTCTGACTTTATTTCAGCTATAATCATTTATCTGTGCGGATTTGTTCTGTTCTTCAAACTTTACCTGAACAATCGTATCAGGATCAGTGAGGAGAGAAGAAAAGAGCGGAGTGTAAGATCAAATAAAGAGGAAGGAGGTAACAGATAATGGTACTACTTCTTCAATATACTCTGTTATTTGCATCAGTTCTTACTCTGGTAGCTCTTGGAGGATGCTTTTCTGAGCACTCTGGTGTTATCAATCTGGGACTGGAAGGAATCATGGTTATGGGAGCTTTGGGCGGTGCTCTTGCCCTTAAGTACCTTTCTCCATCACTTCCTGCACTTGTGATCGTTTTGGTGGTTTTAGCAGCTTCGATCATATGCGGTGTTGTTTATTCAATGCTTCTTGCAGTAGCATGTATTAACCTTAAGGCTGATCAGACACTGGTTGGTACAGCCCTTAATATGCTGGCTGCTGCAGCTGCAACAGTAATTGTTAAGTCAATTAACATAGCTGAGAATCCTGATAACGTATCATCTACAGTTCAGTATGTGCAGACAAAGAAGGCTCTGGTAGTTCCTCTTGGAAGTTTTCAGTTCAACTGGTTTATGCTTGTGGCTCTGATCTGCCTTATTCTGGCCTATGTAATACTTTATAAGACAAGGTTCGGCCTTAGACTTATGGCTTGCGGTGAGCATCCTCAGGCTGCTGATTCAGTTGGTATCAATGTTTACACAATGCGCTGGGCTGGTGTACTTATTTCTGGAATGCTTGCTGGTATTGGCGGAATTGTGTACATTACAGCTGGTGTCAGTGAATGGAAGTTTGAGGTAGGTGTTGCAGGATTTGGTTTCCTGTCACTGGCTGTTATGATCTTTGGTCAGTGGAAGCCTGTTAATATCGGGCTTGCAGCTTTACTGTTCGGTTTCTTCAGAGCACTTTCTAACGTATATTCAGGATTTGATTTCCTTGCAGCTCTGAATATTCCTGGATCTGTATATAACATGATGCCTTACATCATTTCCCTCATCGTTCTTGCATTTACATCATCTAATTCAAGAGCGCCTAAGGCTGAGGGTATTCCTTACGATAAGGGATCAAGATAATTTATTTGGAAATCGGGATAAACTATGGAATATGATTTAAAGGAGCTTATCAGAACAGCTCTTTCAATGAGGAAAATGAGCTACACTCCATATTCTCACTTTAATGTGGGGGCAGCGCTCATTTCAAAGGATGGCAGGATATTTACCGGATGTAATATCGAAAATGCCGCTTTTACTCCTACAAATTGTGCCGAGAGAACAGCTTTTTTCAAGGCAGTCAGTGAAGGAGTAAAAGAATTTGAGGCAATTGTTATAGCCGGCGGAGCTGAAGATGCCAAGGAGCTGGATTATTGCCCTCCTTGCGGCGTTTGCAGGCAGGTTATGAGTGAATTCTGCTCAGATGACTTTAAGATCATTCTCGCCAAATCAGAAACTGAATATGTAACCTGCACTCTTGCAGATTCTCTTCCTGACAGATTTGGACCCAATAATCTTTTGGGTTGACGACATACTGTAATATGTGTTATATTATAATACGTTGTGAAAATCAGACGGTCCTCTGGTGTACATGTTACATTTAAGAACGTCCATGGAAATAGGAGAAAAGATATGAGTACAATTATCGAAGAGCTCGAGAAAGAGCAGC
>CAMVRW010000224.1 GCA_947169985.1 uncultured Butyrivibrio sp.
TTGATGCTGATAAGATTCCTTCAGACAAAGAGGGTGCTGATATCGGACCTAAGACTATCGAGCTCTACTCTGAGGCTGTTAAGTCTGCTAAGACAGTAGTTTGGAACGGACCTATGGGTGTGTTCGAGAACCCTGTACTTGCAGAGGGCACAAAGTCTGTAGCTGAGGCTCTTTCAGAGACAACTGCTACAACTATCATCGGTGGTGGCGACAGTGCTGCAGCTGTTAACCAGCTTGGCTACGCTGACAAGATGAGCCACATCTCAACAGGTGGCGGAGCTTCTCTGGAATTTCTCGAAGGTAAGAAACTTCCTGGAGTATATGCTGCGGATGATAGAGCGTAATGAGTGAGTCAAAGGTGTGACATATCTGCTTGCAGGATATGACACAGCCTTGACGAACAAACCGGTTGAGCAATATCCCGTGCTTTGCACGGAAGAGATATTGCGAAGACGGATAGGATTTCGAGAGCGAAGCGGAGAAATCCGTATTCGCTCTATATTGAGAGGAGAATTAAAAAATGGCACGTAGAAGAATCATCGCCGGAAACTGGAAGATGAACAAGACTCCCAGCGAGGCAGTAGCTCTTTGTGCAGAGCTTAAAGATCTTGTAAAGAATGATGCTGTTGACGTAGTATACTGCGTTCCAGCAATCGATATTGTACCTGTTGTAGAGGCAGTTAAGGGCACAAACGTTAAGGTTGGTGCTGAGAACTTCTACATTGAGGACAAGGGAGCTTTCACAGGTGAGATTTCAGCTCCTATGCTTAAGGATGCCGGTGTTGAGTACATCATCATCGGACACTCAGAGAGAAGAGACATCTTTGGTGAGAACGATATCCTCATTAACCAGAAGGTTAAGAAGGCATTCGCTGCTGGCCTTACACCAATCCTTTGCTGTGGTGAGTCCCTTGCACTTCGTAAGGCTGACACATACAAGGAGTGGATCGAGAGACAGATCACATGGGATCTTGATGGTGTAACAGCTGACCAGGTTAAGAAGCTTGTTATCGCTTACGAGCCTATCTGGGCTATTGGAACAGGCGAGACAGCTACAGCTGATCAGGCTGAGGAAGTTTGCGGACTTATCCGTGAGCTCATCGCTAAGCTTTACGATCAGGCTACAGCTGATGAAGTTCGTATCCAGTATGGCGGATCAATGAATGCCGGCAATGCTGCTGAGCTTCTTTCAAAGCCAAACATCGATGGCGGACTTATCGGTGGTGCAAGCCTTAAGCCTGACTTTGGTCAGATCGTTAATGCATAACTTCCGCGATAAAAAAGCGCTGGACCGGAAAACCGGTTCAGCGCATTTTTTATTTATTCATTATTTGTTCTTCCTGATCTCTTTGATGGCCTGCTCTGTTGTGTATTCTACAGTGTAAAGAACATCGTCCTCTGACTGGATGTACATAACTCCATCCTTCTCGTAGTAGTAGAATCTCTCATCATTAGTGGTCATCTTGGTAATGATGTTATCTTTTTTGCTTACGTCCTTAAATGTGCATTTTCCATAGGATGAAGAAAAACCATCTGTGAAGAATGCGAAATTCTCTTCGCCGTCGCTATAGATTGCAAGGACCAGTTCGTTGCCATCAGCATCTTTTCCCTGAAAAGCATATTCAAAAATCGGTTCCTCGTAGGCGGCGGAAGCTGCCATAACAGTTGGAGTGAAGATAAATCCCAAGACACCCAGCGCGGCCAGGAATCCGGAAAATCTCCGTAATACTTTTTTCATACCATTCCCTCCTTTCAACTTAACCGCTCTAATACTATTATATACGAATGTATCAGAATGGCGGCAAAAAAAGTATGAAATAAATATACAAAATTCTATTAAATTTTTGAAAAAAACATTAATTCATGCACAAAAGTCTGTTGACATACCCCGACTGTAGTAGTATATTTACTATGACAGTCGTAGTAACGACTAACGTAGTAACGATTGTCGTAGCAACTTATAAACTATCAGGATTCAACAGGGTGACAGCTTATGCAGGAGATCAGTAGTGATGTGATCCGAGGGTATAACGATACCATTATTCTATTTTTCCTGAGAAAAGAGCCTTCCTATGGATATGAGATATCCAAGAACATCAAGGCATTGTCCGACAATAAGTATCTGATAAAGGAAACTACCTTATATTCGGCTTTTACCAGGCTTGAGAAGAATGGTTATATAAGTTCCTTCAGTCAGGAGGCGGAGAATGGCAAAAGACGAACTTACTATCAGATTACAGAAGAGGGCAGGATCTATTATCATGAAAAATGTGAAGAGTGGCATCTGACCAAGGATGTTATTGAAAGATTTATTTCCAACGAGTGATCAAAAGATTGTTGATGTGCATTAAGATTCACATACATTTAATAGGGGAGACTAATTATCATGGATGCAATTAAGAATTATCTGGAGACAATGTTTTCAAGTTTGCCTGACACTGAAGAGACCAGAAGGGCAAAGGCAGAGATCCTCTCAATGACAGAGGATAAGTATAATGAGCTTATAGGAAGCGGAATGTCAGAGCATGAAGCTATTGGAAAGATCATTTCAGAGTTTGGAAGCCTGGATGATCTTAAAGAGTCCCTGGGACTTACAGGGGAGGAATGCGTACAGGCTGCGGAAGAACCTTTGAAGTCTGACTCAGTTCTTTTTACAGGAGTTCCTGAAGCTCCCAATCCGCCGGTAGAAATTGAACCAGTGGCAGAGAGAGCCCATAAATCATATGGTGGAAATCTTCGTCTTGTTTCTTTGGATGAAGCAAAGGATTTTCTTGCTGATGCAGCATTTAGCAGATTTTTACTGGGGATTGGAGTTTTCTTCTGCATTATAGCTCCTGCTGGCCCTATCATGGGAGAAGCCTTTGGAGATCTGTTCTTTGGGGTTTTTGAAGATCTGATGGAAGGCCTTGGGGTAATGTTCCTGTTTCTTTCCGTGGCTCTGGGCGTAGGACTTATAATCCTTTCCTCTTCAAAGATGAAGGAATGGAAGGATATCAAAAAAGGCGTCAGCATTATGGACTACGAAACCGAGGAATATATCAAAAGTGAAAAGCAGGCCCTTAATCCCAGCAGATCCACAATGCTTGCTCTTGGAATAGTTCTTTGTGTATGCTGCGTTATTCCTGTAACATTCTTTGGTATCTTTTCAATAATACCTTTCCTTTCTGAAGGAGTTGGACCATCAATGATCTTTGTTATGGTAGGTGCAGGAGTGTTCTTTATTCTCAACTCCTCAAGGCTCACAGACGCCTGCGACAAGCTCCTGAAGTTAAATGTATGAAAGCGGTTACATTGGTCAAGATTTGCAACTTTTTGATATAAAAATGAAGTGAAAATGAAAGAACTATACACTATAGTAGCATATAGATAGTGTATAGTTTTTTATTGGTTTTATTTGGAGGGATTATGGAACTTAGAACCGCATGTTCACCTAAGGACGAGAAATATTACGATACCGCAAGGCTCCGCAGTGAATTCCTTATCGATGATCTTTTCCAGCCTGATGACATCAAGCTGGTGTACAGCCACATCGACAGGATCATCACAGGATCTGCAGTACCTGTAGCTAAGGAACTCAAACTCACAGCCGGAGATGAGCTGAGAGCAGAATATTTCCTGCAGAGACGTGAGATGGGTGTCATCAACATTGGTGGCGCAGGTGTTATCACCATTGACGGCAAGAAGTACGACGTTGAGTACAAGCAGGGAATGTACATAGGAATGGGAGCAAAAGATATTTCTTTTGCCAGCAAGGATTCATCAAAGCCTGCAAAGTTCTATATCAACAGCGCACCTGCTCACAAGACTTATCCTACAGTTCTTATTAAGAGAGAAGGAACTCCATCTGAGGACGTGGTCATCATCAAGGATGAGAACAAGAAAGAGCTGGGAAGCCTTGAGGGAGCAAATCACAGAGTTATCAATAAGTACATTCTTCCAGGACAGGTTGAGACCTGCCAGCTGGAGATGGGAATGACAGAGCTTAAGCCCGGATCAGTATGGAACACAATGCCATGCCACACCCACGACAGAAGAATGGAAGTTTATCTTTACTTTGATATGCCTGAGGATGCACTGGTTATGCACTTCATGGGAGAGCCTCAGGAGACAAGACACATCATCATGAGAAATGAGCAGGCAGTCATCAGCCCAAGCTGGTCAATCCACTCAGGATGCGGCACCCAGGCATACACCTTCATCTGGGGAATGGTCGGAGAGAATCAGGACTTTGATGATATGGATGACTGCAGGATGCAGGATCTTAAATAACTTTTACGACAAACTAACAAAACTATCATAGAATTTTAAATTCAGGAGGGTTACAAAAATGGGAGACTTTTTAAAGAACTTTTCACTTGAAGGCAAGGTAGCATGGATCA
>CAMVRW010000225.1 GCA_947169985.1 uncultured Butyrivibrio sp.
AAATCCGGTGTATCAAAATATATGTTTAAGATGGATGTTTTCCCGTAGCTGTCGATGGCTGCCATGTTTTCCAGTCTCTTCATAAGCTCGGTATACTGAGTATCATCCAACAGATATTTCACTTCTATTCTCTGAAATACGTCTTTAAAACCTGCCATTTTCTGCACCTTTCCTTTCGGCGTTTCTTTATCTTATGGCATCATTCTAAAAGGGTTACCTAAAAAGAACCTAAAACCCAACACGAAAATTAAAAAAAGTCGAAATTATGATATACTAAATATAAGTAACACCGCTTTAAAACTAAGATTTCGAGGAGGTGTCCATGTATAAAAAAGGGGATAAGGTTATAATTTTGGATTACAGTGGGAAGCCACTTAATCCTGCGGTAGTTGCAGAAATCGAAGAAGTTTGCGGTCCTGACAGAGTCCGTCTTCACTTGCCGGATAATGGCTGCTGTCTTGAATTTGTAGACCGCTTCGAAAAGATTGATGACGAGAAGTACCACGAACTGCTGCACAATGTTAGGGAGAGGGAAAAGACACTTGCAGTTGATCTTCAGCTGGATATCAGAAAATTTGCTTCCAAACATCCAAAAAAGAGAAAAGATGAGATCTTCACAGTCTTTAACCAGGACAAACACTATGTATCTGTCCTTAATGCCTATGCTGGAAGAGTTCAGATGTACGGAGTGGAAAATATCAACGAGCGCTTCTTATATGAATATAAGGATGCCCTTAGAGGTATAGTAAGGACCAGAACCTTCTTCCACGACCTGGATGAGGACATTCCAATCCCGGTTATCGATCAGTGATTGTTTTCCCTACAGTAATGAGCCCCCATTCCAAGAAGTATGAACATATATGGGGTCGATACAGTGGTGGAAAAAGAAACTAAAGAGTTTAAGAAGTACGCAAATACAGGAAGTGCGCAGATTATTGCTGCGGACTTCCTTTTATTTTGGAAAAAGGCATACAGACAACTTCCAATAAGAAACAGATAAGAGCACAGTCCTAGGAGTCCTCTTTCTATCAGTATGGTGAAGGGCTCACAGTGAGCATTGGTCAGCACATCCCCCTTGAATACATTAAGAAGCTGCTCTGCAATCTCCGGATGAGAGTATGCATATCCATAAAAGCCATCCTGACCAACTCCAACCATTTTCTGCCAGGGCGAAAGCCCCTTAAATAACTCAAGAGAAATGCTCCAGATAACTCCTCTTCCGTTTCCAAATTCCAGACCAAAGCTATCTGAAAACCAGAGTATCAGCGCAAAGACCCCCACGATCATTAAAACAACCGCAACTTCCAGGATCAGCTTTCCTCTCCATTTGCTCTTTATCTCCTCCAGAAATCTTGAGAGCCTGTAAAGGAAAAGAGCTGCTGCCACCATAACAAGACCCCAGTGCCCTTTTGCAATTGTAAGTGCCAAAGAGTTCTCATAGGTGTAAAACCTTCCGACAAACAGCATAAGAAGGCACACTATTTCCATGGCAAGTCCAAGGATCAGGAGCTGCAAAAGAAATCTCTTAAAGCCGTCTCTTATCTCCAGGCTCACAAACAAAAGAAGTAGATATGCTCCGGCAATTACAATAAGTCCGCTATCGCTCCCCTGCAAAAGAAGCGCCACAAGCCCCGTAAGTGTATATGCCCCGGCCAGAACAAAGCTCCTTGAAAAGAGCCTTCTGGTATAACCTACGCCTATTCCCAAAGGCACGAACACAGACATAAATCCCACATACCAGTTGATATTCCCGATAGTTGCCAGGAAACTACTGTTTTGCCCGTAGATATCCACAGGATATATCCCAAACCTGTTTAGGCTCCCCAACACAAACTCCATAAGGGGCGCTACCAGTGCAGCAGTAAGAACATATCTGCTCATCTTCACTTCCCTGAAACCATAAAAGCTTATTACCATGAAAAGAACTGAGAGAAATCCGCATCTCCATCCCTCAAGCCCCAATAAGCTTACTAATTTATCTGAGGAAAAAAAGAATGTGATCACATTCGAAAAAAGAAAGAATAGGGCAGCATAGTCCGTAAGTCCCTCTGCCCTTACTTTAGAAGGTATCTCTTTGTTATTGACCAGAATAAATCCAAAGGAAAATAAGCCGGCAATGACCATAAATGCTACGCCTTTGGCCTCCCCCAGCATGTAATAACCATCCTTCATGTACACCGGAAGAAAGGCACATATTACGATAAGATATCCCCAGATCAGGTACTTTTGCAATTCGTCTCCCCTTATTTCAAAGCTTTGCAAGAAGCTCTTTTATCTCCTTATTATCCGGCAGGATCTCAAAAGTTACCCTCTTTTTAGTCCCCGGATGTCTGAAAGAAAAGCTGTAGGCCACAAGACAAACAGCCTTATTTTCTATCTTCTTAGAGTACTCTATGCTCTCACTGCTTCCGTATTTCTCATCCCCGACAATAGGCATATTTCTTGAAGAGAGCTGAACTCTTATCTGATGGAACCTTCCTGTAAGAAGATGGATGCGCAAAAGAGATGTCTCATTATTTTTAGCTATTACCTCGTATTCCAGTTTTGCCTTTTTCACATCTCCGCCAATAAGGCGCACTTTTTCTCCGGAAGATAAAGTAACTGCCCCATCTGACAATGACGCTGCTTCCTCATCAGATATTGCTAAAGCAAGTCCTGTGTCTTCCCGCCTTATAAGATTGTCGTTCAATGCTCCTTTATCTTCTTTAGGAGCTCCATAGCAAAGGGCATAGTAGTACTTATCGGTCCTTTTCTCCTTAACCTGTAAAGCTATATCCGATGCTGCCTTCTTATTTTTTGCAAGGACCAGTACCCCTTCAACAGGTGCATCCAGCCTGTTTACAGTAGCAATATAGGGCGGCAAATTACTTTGCCGCCCTGTTCTCTCACTTCTTTGTTTACGAGCAAGGTAGTTCCTTGCTGCGCTTACAAGGTCCATTCTTCCGGCCCCAGCTCCTTCTGTAGCCATTCCGGCCTTCTTGTGACACACTAAAATGTCCTGGTCCTCGTAGATAAACTCAACCAAATCAGCCATGATCAAACCTTAAATCTGTATCCAACACCCCAGATAGTCTCTATATACTGTGGATTAGATGTATCATATTCAATCTTCTCACGGATCTTCTTGATATGAACAGTTACTGTTGCGATATCACCGATGGAATCCATGTTCCAGATCTTACGGAAGAGTTCTTCTTTAGTAAACACGTGGTTAGGATTCTCAGCAAGGAAAGTAAGAAGATCAAATTCCTTAGTGGTAAAGCTCTTTTCCTGATCATCCACATAGACACGCCTAGCAGTCTTGTCAATCTTAAGGCCACGGATCTCAACATAGTCGTTGTTCTCATGTCCTGAACCAACAAGTCTTGAATATCTTGCCATATGCGCCTTTACACGGGCAACAAGCTCTGATGGGCTGAAGGGCTTTGTGATGTAATCATCAGCACCAAGTCCCAGTCCTCTGATCTTGTCGATGTCATCCTTCTTGGCTGATACCATAAGGATCGGCACATCCTTTTTCTCCCTGATGTGTTTGCAGACCTCAAATCCGTCCATCCCCGGAAGCATAAGATCCAGAATGATAAGATCAAAATCTTCCGCAAGGGCTGTGGCAAGTCCTGCATCCCCAGTATTTTCGATTGCTACTTCGAAGTCACTAAGCTCAAGATAATCCTTCTCAAGGTCAGCAATCGCCTCTTCATCCTCAACAATAAGAATTCTACTCATACGCCCTCTCTGCCTTTCTAGTGTTTTATGTTGAATCTGTTGTATGCTCTACTGTTACAGTATCAGATCCGTCCGCATACTCCACATACTTCCTTAATACGAAATGCATGCAGGTACCTTCCCCTTCATGGCTTGTGGCCCATATATATCCGCCATGGTCCTCAATGATCTTCTTAACAATGGAAAGCCCGATTCCGCTTCCTCCTTGCTTTGAGTTACGAGAGGAATCCGTCCTGTAGAACCTGTCGAAGATATTGGGAATGTCCTTCTGGGCAATTCCTTTGCCGTTATCCTCCAGCTCTACTCTGACAGAATCAATCTCGTCAAGAAGCCTTATATCGATCTGTCCTGTTCCATCGTCTCTTCCCAGATACTTGACGCTGTTGCTCACAACGTTGTTGATTACTCTCTTTATCTGTTCCGGGTCAGCTACGATCACCGTATCCGGTGCTGTCAGGTTGGAGTAGTTGAGCTTGATGTTCTTACTCTCAAGGTCAGCTCCAATCTCATCAATACAGTCCCCAAAGTAATCCGCCACATTGAGCTTGGCAAAATTATAAGGAATCCTGTTGTTATCAATACTTGAATACAAGGTAAGCTCATTAATAAGGTTGTTCATATCATTGGCCTTACTATTAATGATCTTAATGTA
>CAMVRW010000226.1 GCA_947169985.1 uncultured Butyrivibrio sp.
ATGTAGCTTACTATGTCAGGATCGAACTGAGTTCCACTGCCCTGCTGGATCTCCTCTATGATCTCGTCCTTGTTAAGATGCCTTCTGTAAACTCTGTTACTGGACATAGCATCATAGGAATCCGCCACGCCAACTATCCTTGCATAAAGAGGTATCGACTCACCCTTAAGCCCTTCCGGATATCCTGTTCCATCATATCTCTCATGATGATAAAGAGCTGTCTCCCTTATTCCACGAAGCGATGAGAGCTGCTTAAGCATCTTTCCTCCAGCTATGGTGTGATCCTGGATCAGCTTTCTCTCATCCTCTGTCAGGGTTCCAGGCTTATTCAGAACCGCATCCGGAATACTGATCTTTCCTGCATCATGAAGAAGTCCTGCGTAGTAAATATTCTGGATCTCATCCTCCGAAAGCCGCATTCTCTTTGCTATCTCAGCCGCATACATTGCCACTCGCCTTGAATGGCCTCTGGTGTAAGGGTCCTTCGCATCTATGAAGCTTATGAATGTATTCATGGACTGAAGGATTATCCTGACATCATTCTTTTGCTTTTCCTTGTAGTTCCTAAGGTTAACCCCGGTAACAAGAAAGCCTATAAACAAAGCTGCCCAGGTAGCAAGAGCTGCATAAATGAACTTCCTGAATATGGTCCCACCAAGAATCTTGGTACTGTATGCCTTAAACATGATGTATGCAGGGAAAAGAACCTGCTTCGTCCCAAGGGTAAATCCAAAAGTTATACTATCACCCGGATCAAAAGACAGATTATAATACTCAGGGCTGATCATAAGGGTGCCATTGTCAAGAATAGTGGTTCCTGCATCCCAATTGTCAACTACCTCAACATCTTTACCCACATCCAAAAATGCAAGCCAGTTACTGAGGCTGACCTCTGAATTATTGTAGATTGTAAACTGGTAGCTGGTGACATAGCCCTTGTTACTGGCAGTCTTTGAGCTTTTTTCCACAGTAGCATAGACCTCATCCGACAGTCTGGCACCGGTAAGACTAAAGACCGTGCTGTATTCAGAAGCCACCGTATTATGAGAGCAAACCCGTTCTACATAGTATGAAGTTAGAAGTATAACCAGCACTGATAAAAAAATCAGTGTCGTCTCCGTGATCTTATCCAGCTTCATAGAGTCAAGATCCTCCGAATACATTATACAGAAAAAGCGTCATGTATTGGAACATACATGACGCTTTTTTATAAAAGTTTTATCTCTGAATTCGTCCAGATCCGTCTCCACCTGCCAGCTTGTTGACCTCGTCAACAGTAACCAGATTGAAGTCACCTTCAATAGAGTGCTTAAGAGCAGAAGCAGCAACTGCAAATTCGATTGTCTCCTGAGGAGCAAATCCGTTTACGCAGCTGTAGATAAGTCCGCCGCCGAAGGAATCTCCGCCACCTACACGGTCTACGATGTGAAGTGCGTACTTCTTTGAGAAATAAGCCTCTCCGTCTGTGTAGAGCATTGCGCTCCAGTTGTTGTCATTAGCTGAGATAGACTCACGAAGTGTAATAGCAACCTTCTTGAATCCGAACTGGTCTGTGAGCTTCTTAGCTACTTCGATGTAACCCTCTCTGTTGAGCTTACCTGTTGTTACGTCAGTGGAAGAAGCCTTGATACCAAATACGTCGCCAGCATCCTCTTCGTTAGCGATGCAAACATCAACATACTTGCAAAGCTCTCCCATAACCTTTCCGGCCTTTTCCTTGCTCCAGAGCTTTCCTCTGTAGTTAAGGTCGCAGGAAACTGTAAGTCCATGCTCCTTAGCCTTCTTAACTGCCTCAAGTGTGATACCTGCAAGAGAATCGCTTACAGCAGGAGTGATACCTGTGAAGTGGAACCACTCTGCACCATCAAAGATCTCATCCCAGTCAAAGTCTGAAGGAACAGCCTCTGCAATTGCAGAATGTGCTCTATCGTAAATGCACTTTGAGCCTCTCTGGGAAGCACCCTTCTCATTGAAGTAGATACCAACTCTGTCACCACCTCTTGTGATCTTGGATGTATCTACACCGTACTTTCTAAGTGAATTAACTGCTGCCTGACCAATCTCGTGGGTAGGAAGCTTTGTAACATATACTGAATCAAGGCCATAATTTGCAAGTGAAACAGAAACGTTTGCCTCTCCACCTCCAAATGTTGCCTCAAGATGATCAACCTGAACAAATCTTAAATAGTTGTCAGGCTGAAGACGTAACATGATCTCACCAAATGTAACTACTTTCTTTGACATAATAATAATCCTCCAAAATTAATTCTTAACAAGGTGTACTGCAAATCCGCCGAAATCGTCAGCAAGATATGCAACCTTAAGATGATTGTCAGCATCATATGCAAAAGAGCTCTCGTCGAACTTCACGCCCTGTCTTCCAAGGTGGTAAACAGCTCTGTCTACGTTGTTGGTTCCGATGGCAATGTGACCACATGTTCCACGGCCCTGTGACTTCATTACTTCAACAACTGAACCAGCAAAGACTGAAGAATTTCCAACCTTCTTGGTGAAGCCAAAGAGTGAATCAAACTTATCAGCTGTAGCTTCTGCAGAAGTAGCATCAGGCTGATTGATGCCAACATGCTTCATTGTAAATCCAAGCATTGTGTTAACGGCATCTCTTGTCATAGCTTCGATCTCGTCAAACTTGCCAGCAGCGATAAGATCCTTTTTAACCATCCAGCTTCCGCCTGCGCAGAATACCTTGTTGAATCCAAGATAGTCATTTAAGTTGTTCTTATTTACACCGCCTGTAGGCATGAAGTGCATCTTTGTATATGGAGCAGCCATAGCTTTGATCTTAGCGATTCCACCGTTCTGCTCAGCAGGGAAGAACTTAACGCAGTCAAGTCCAAGCTCGATGCACTGCTCAACCTCACCGGGAGTTGCTGTCCCTGGAACGCAGGGAACACCAAGGCTTAAGATATACTCAACATTAGATTTGTTGAATCCTGGGCTAACAATGAACTTAGCTCCGGCAGCCTTTGCTCTGTCAGCCTGCTCAGCATTTAACACTGTTCCGGCTCCTACTACCATCTCAGGGAACTTCTCAGAGATGATCCTGATTGCTTCCTCAGCAGCTGCTGTACGGAAAGTAACCTCTGCAGCAGGAAGTCCTCCCTTTATAGGTGCCTCTGCAAGAGGCTCTGCGTCCTTTGCATCGTCAATAGCGATTACAGGAACGATTCCAATTTTGTAAAGCTCTTCACAAATCTTATCCATTTTTATGCCTTTCCTTAAAAAAAATTACTGTGCCTGACTCTCATCAATATCTGTAAACTTGGATGGATCAAGGTTTCCTGGATCCTGACCGATGTAAGCAGAGATACCGCCATCAATGTAAACAACCTGTCCGTTGATGAAATCAGATGCAGGTGAAGCAAGGAATACAGCAAGGCCCATAAGGTCCTCTGTCTTACCCCATCTCTGAGCAGGTGTCTTAGAACGGATGAATCTGTCGAATGGATGCATTGATCCATCAGCCTGCTTCTCACGAAGAGGTGCTGTCTGAGGTGTTGCAATGTAGCCAGGTCCAATAGCGTTGCACTGGATATTGTACTGACCATACTCAGAGCAGATGTTTCTTGTGAGCATCTTAAGTCCGCCCTTAGCTGCTGCATAAGCAGAAACTGTCTCACGACCGAACTCAGACATCATTGAACATGCGTTGATGATCTTACCTGATCCTTTCTTCATCATAGCAGGAATTACAGCCTTTGAGCAGATAAATGGACCTGTAAGGTCTACGTCGATAACCTGATTCCACTGCTCAACGCTCATCTCGTGCATAGGAATTCTCTTGATGATACCTGCGTTATTAACAAGAATGTCGATTGTACCAACGTTAGCCTCAACATCAGCAACAAACTTCTGAACCTGGTCCTCTTTTGTTACGTCACATACAGCTCCGAAAGCCTTAATGCCACGCTTCTCGTACTCAGCAAGTCCCTTGTCAACAAGCTCCTGATTGATATCGTTGAATACGATCTTTGCTCCGCTCTCAGCATAAGCTACTGCGTAAGCAAGTCCAAGGCCGTAGGAAGCACCTGTGATCCATGCTACCTTGCCTTCAAGTGAAAAGTTCTTTAAAAAGTCTCCCATTTTATTTCCCTCCTAATTTGTGTTTGTTTAAAGTAAATCCTGCATTGCGCAGTCGTCCATGTCGTCGAAATCCTGATTCTCTCCAACCATTCCCCAGATGAATGTGTATGCCTGGGTTCCGCAGCCTGAGTGGATTGACCAGCTTGGGCTGATGACTGCCTGTTCATTTCTCATGATGATGTGTCTTGTCTCCTGAGGCTCTCCCATGA
>CAMVRW010000227.1 GCA_947169985.1 uncultured Butyrivibrio sp.
CCCATCCGGAGGCCATTTCCTGTTGTCATCTTTTTAATCTTCATACCTGGAGACCATGTCCAGGATTTCCTGAGTGTAGGCCGGGTACTGACGGGCCATTTCCTCTATCTCCAGCTTGGCATTTCCTGCCACAATGTCCCTGTTGTACTCCATGCGCTTTCTAAGGGACTGTCTCCGGACGTTGAGCGCATGTCTTATCTCAACCTCTTCGTTGTGATTGAGAAGTGCCTCAACCTGATGAACCCAGATATCCGGATCCTTTACACGGTAGTGACGAAGCATATAAACAAGATCCTTTTGATTCTCCTCAAGGTACTTGCGGGATTCCTCAACCTTGGCTCTTTCCTTACGCTCCTTGAGATATCTGTCATACATATCTGTCAGTTCCCTGGAGGTATTGATCCCATACTTAAGGCAAAGGTAATCGATCAGGTTCGTGTTATTGACATATCTTATCTTAACCTGATTCTGCAGCATTATAAGCCTTGAGATGGATTTATTGACCACCTTTAAGTCTGCTGCTGCATTTGTCATCTGTATGTACAGGAAGGTTATTGCAACTGCCGCCAAAAGTATGGTCACCATAAAGCCATATACCACATTCAGTCCCAGTCCCCACTGAAGGAACAGTAAAAAGATGATTATCAGCACCAAGGCCACACCAATAGCAATGATCAGCTTTCTGGAATTCTCAATAGCAGTAAGTATATCGTCCTCCTGAAACAGGTAAGCCTCATGCTCACTGTCCAGACGCTTTAAGTCGTTTCTGATCTTCTTTTGATACTCCTCAGCTTCAGCAAGCTTCTTTGCACCACTCTTGGCATCGGACTGGAGCCTTTCCATGTGCTCAAACTCCGCATCAGTCATCCTGCTCTTTCTCTTGTTGAACTTCTCCTGCTGCTCCTGGGAATCAATTATCTTCTGAGCACATTCATTGATCTCTTCCCTCTGCTCCGGAGGAAGCGCATCGATCTCCTCCATATCCCGCAGGTGGCTGGTTACATCGTTGTACTCATCCTCCAGGGCATTAAGCGCCTCGGAAGCCTCCTGCATCTGGGCGAGACAACTGTTAATGTACTCCCTTCTCTGGACCGGATCGTCCATGTCCACATCCTTCCTGGTGTAGACAATGTCGTTCCAGTTCTGGAGCTTGGTCTGCTTCTCCCAGTCCTCATCCTTTGTGACATTTTTCAGTAAGTCAAATAACCCCATTTATTTCACCTTGTCTTTGACCATATCTCTATAGTCTCTTTTCATACCATCCGTAATCTCGCCAACCTGGTCATAGTACTCGTGCATCTTCCCCTCAGCCTTATAAAGTGCAACTTTCCGAAGCATCAGGTTATCCTCGCTGGAAGCATAGAGCTCCTCTGCCTCCTTCATCCTGCTCTCCACGTCCATGGAGGCCTCGTAAGCCTCGTCAGAATCTGCGATAAAAGAAACATACTCCTTATTTGAAAGATTCATCCTGACAGCAGAAAGATACTGAAGGTAAGACTCCCTCTCTCCCCCGTCCTCATAGGCTTTCTGGAACATCATGGCAGCCTTGTCAAAAAGGAACAGCCTTGCGAACATAACACCCTCGTTGTGCTCTATACGTCCCCTTAGCTTCTTGTCAATTTCAGGAGTATTATTCAAAAGAAATTCATACTCCCTGAAGGCCATTGAGAATCTCCCGTTCTTCATGAGGAACTCAGCCCTTGCAAGCTTTTTTCTGTAAACATCCATGCCCGCATTGGCCCTTAGGATCTCCTCTGTTCTGTCCACCTCTTTCCTGGTGTTGTAACCAACATAGTCCAGGATAGTCCCGGCAAGTGAGGCCATGGAACACCTTTTGGCAGCCATACTCCTAAGCTCATCCGCAAGCTTTGTCAGAGAACACTCCCTCTCGATCCAGTCGAAAAGAGAACCATCAAATGTCTCCTCATCGATCAGAAAGGCATTCTTAACAATGCAGTAACACAGCTCCTCAATGCAGTACACATTTCTGCCTATTTTCTCTATATGGTATGGCTCTTTTGCATAGCTTCCTATGCACAGAATTGGTCTGCTCATTATCCTTTATACCTCTATGGTCTGCTCCCAAACCTTGCCTGTAGCAGGGAACAGCTCACCAAAGCCAAGGTCTGTGACCTTGACATTAACTTCATTTACACTTCCCATGTCCATATGGATGCGAAGCCTTGTGGTGCCGTTTGGTCTCTTCTCAAGGCCGTCCAGATACAGCTGCACCATCCTTGGCATCTTGCCTGTAAGCGGAGTTACCTCGATATTCAGGATACCACTGGGATCCATAATGACATCAAGGCTTGCCTCTGCCTCGTACCAGTTAACTCCCGCATCAAGAAGCGCCACATACACCTCAGTTCCGCACTTAAGAAGCTTCATGCCCAGATTGGACTTTAATTTATCTTCTCCAAGGAACACAAACCTTCCGGTGTTTCCACTCTCCTTTATCCTTTCTCTGGCTGCAATGCTCGCACCCTTGCTAAAGAGGTTGTTTCCCTGGAACACACGCCTTGTCCTGCATAGGAACTCCAAAGACCTCTTGGTCCACTTCTCATGGAAGCCATCTCCCAAAAGGAATATGGTGGAGATCACCTTCTCCCCACATACCTTCTGCATAATGGTCAGAAATTCGTCGTCCAGCTTATCACAGGTCTTATGGAAAAGAGCTGCATCCTTAGGAAAACCTTCCTCTCCTATATACAGGTCATCAAAGCTGTCAGACTCTATGGTCGCCACAACAGGCTTAGTGTTGTAGTTAAGGCTCATCTCATAGACATAGAGCTTTTCCAGGTCGTAGTCACAGGCGATAACTGAATGATGGGTAATATCCTCCGGCTGATAGAGCATGTAATTGTAAAAGCTCTCCTCATGGCTCTGGTAAAAGATATTTGAAGTCTTAAGCTCCAGTGCGGTGGTCACAGCATTCAGCACCTGAACCATCCTGTGATCCAGACTCTTTGTGGTGAACATGATGGATTCCACGTTGTCCAAAGACAATTCCATGGAGAGGAGGGATAAGCTTCTTTTAACAAACAGGGTCAAAAGAGCTATTGGGTCATACTCGGTATTCCCCACCATAACAGGCTTTCCTTCCTTTGCGGAAGAGATCAGATTCTCCACCGGAATCCCATCTCCATCCTGAATGTGACGGACAGCCTCTTTTCCATAGAACCACTGGTTCACGTCACGACGTTTACAGAGCACCGTGGGAATATTATAAAGTTCTGATCCTGCCAGTACTGAAAGGGTCTCAGGCATATCTGCATCCAAGGTCAGATAGCTTATCTGGGAAACCTTCTCCCCCAGATCGTACCCCAGCACAAAGCGCTTTGCGTCAGAATTACCAAAAAGCATTATTCTTGCCCCCCAGTCTGATCCACTTCCATCGGTGTAAACAACTTCTCACAGATAAAGTTCTTTTTGTAGTACTCTGCAAAGAGAGAGTCAACTGTGTCATAGTCCTGAAGTGTTTCGCCGATCATGATATCATTGATCAGGCTGTATCTTCCTGCGAGATGTTCCTTAACGATGTCGCTCTTCTGGATGGTTCCGGACTCCGTAAGAGACTCCTCCTGTCCCCCTTCCGTGATGTAATACTGCATCTGCTCACCAAAGAAAAGAACAAACTCCGAAACGAAGATTCCGTCGTACATCTCTTTCATATCCATGGTCTTGTACTCGTTGCTGGTGTCGTTATCAAGGCGATAATGCACCTGACAGTGAGTTCCGGGAGTAGTCCTGTACTCCAGCATGGTCTTGTCGATAAACTTCACCATGTCGGGGATCAGTCTCTCGTACTCTGTGTAGAATGGGAAGAACACATCTCTGGACATAAGCTCTTTCAGGAAATAAACAGCCACATCCTCGTTAACTTCTTCATCCTTGCCCTTGTCAGTTGCATAGTAGCGAAGATATGCCAGTTTGCACACTTCCTGCATGGGCATATTCTCAAGGGTAAGCTTCTCTATTCTCTCAAAGACATATCTGTCTGTAACAGCACCATGAACAAAGCTGTCATAAGCACTCTGGCCAAGGAATGCCAGCTCTATATCGGAATTGGCTCCGCTGTGGACATAGCTCTTAAAGATCTCAATCTTCTCCCCTATATAGGCTCCGCTGTAGAGCATCTGAACCAGTATCCTTTCACAGAGCACATATGTATCCAGACCGAAGGACTCAGCAGCCTTCCAGATATCCCTCATCTCCTTGATGGTGCCCTTGTAGCCATTTACAAGAAATACCAGAAGCTGCTCGTCGTACTTGCCGTTTCTAAAGGCGTAGTGAGCAATCTCAAGCTCT
>CAMVRW010000228.1 GCA_947169985.1 uncultured Butyrivibrio sp.
CTACAGTTAACATGCCTACAGACAAGATCCACGAGATCGTCGGCAAGTACAATTCAGGCTGTAAGACACCGGAAGAACTTTTCGACTGATTAAATAAGATTACAAAAAAATAAGCCAGGGCCAAAGCCCTGGCTTCAGACTGAAGACAAAGTCCACGGCTTACGCCGTGGATTTTTCTATACAAAAACTGTTTATTCTAATATTTTTATAAACTGACTAAAGTTTTGCCAATAATATGCAGATATATATCTATATGGGCTTCTATACACAAAAATCTTTTTAGGATCATAATCCGGGAGGTATTAAAATGCGCAACAAACTCCTATCATGTGTTTTAGTTCTGGCTATGACACTGAGTCTTTTTACTGCATGTGGCAAACAATCTGCTAATGACGGAAATGAGGTGGCTGACACAGATGCTTCGCAGGAAAATGCTGCAGGCGATCGCACCGGCACAGGTTCCGAAGCTGCCTGGCCGACCACCCTGACCAATTCTGTACACAACAGCGCAGCCCCTGACTGGACTGAGTACAATCAGCTCATCTTTAACATTAAAAACACCACTGATTACAATGAACGTGAGGTAATGATGCACCGCGCAGAAGATATCCTCATGTCTACAGGTGCTGTGGTGCCGCTCTATTATTATAATGATCCTTATCTTAAGAAAACCTCCATTAATGGAATCTATTCATCTCTCTTTGGTACTAAATACTTCATGTATGCAAAGGGCTGCGTAGACAACATTTTGAGGGTGAGCCTTTCATCAGATCCCACATATTTGGATCCCGCCCTTAACTCCTCTGTAGATGGAGCATGTCTTGTGGCAAACACCTTTGCGGGACTCTACACCTATAATGCGGAAGGAGAATGCATCCCGGCTCTTGCGGATCCGGCAAACCCTTATGAGGTATCGGAGGACGGCTTATCCTATACCTTCCATTTGAGAAAAGATTTAAAGTGGTCCGATGGGTCACCTCTTACAGCATCGGATTTCGTATATTCATGGAACAGAGCAGTCTCATCATCTCTTAATGCAGACTATGCTTATATGTTCAGTAATTTCGCAGGCTATGATGATGGCAAAGTTAAGGCGAAGGCAATAGATGATAATACCCTCACCTTCACCCTCACATCTCCCTGCGCATATATCCTTGACCTTATGGCCTTTCCTATATTTTTCCCGGTAAATCAGGCCTGTGTTGATGCAGCAGATCCTGACGGAGTTAATCCCGGGGCCTGGGCAGAAAATGTTGGCTTTGTAGCTAGCGGAGCCTTCACTTTGCAGGAATGGATTCCCGGCGACAAAATGGTATATGTCAAGAATCCATATTTCTACGATGCAGACAACGTATCGGTAGATCAGCTTGTCTTTTTCACGACAGCTGACGAAGAAGTGATATTCAGCGCTTACAAAAACGGAGAAATTGACTTTGCGGATTCAGTACCCACTGAAGCAATTCCGGGTTTTCTTTCCTCCAACGATCCTGAATTTGTTATAGCTCCAAGCCTTGGAACCTACTACTTTGCTTTTAATGTAAACAGCCATATGTTTGACGGTAAGTCCTCAGCTCAGGCTGCTGCCATGAGACGTGCCATGGGGCTTCTTATTGACAGATCTTATATCGTAAATAACATCGGACAGACGGGACAGGTCATTGCAACCTCTTTTATTCCTGAGGGAATGCTTGACGGTAATGGCGGTGTGTTCAAGACCAGTGATGATAAATATGCTTTCCCGGATGCATCTTCAACCGGTTATTATCCTGCAGAGAAGACAGATGCATCTGTCAATGAGGCAAAAGCGCTGCTGGAAGAGGCGGGATATTCCTTTGGTTCAGACGGAAAGCTCTCACCGGATACTCCTATTGCTTTTGATTTCCTGACCAATAACAGTCAGTCCCACATTCTTGTAGCAGAAGCAATTAAAAAGGATCTGGCTGAGGTAGGAATAGAGGTAACTGTTGTGCAGGAAGACTGGACCACTTTCCTGCAGGACCGCAAGGACGGCAATTATGATGTGGCCCGCGAAGGCTGGCTTGCAGATTTTAATGATCCTATAAACATGCTTGAGATGTTCATTACAGAATCCGGAAACAATGATCCTCAGTTTGGCCGAGAGCCCTTTGATGAAGAAGAATAAGGAGGGAGCCATTTATGTTTAAGAAAACAAGTTTACTATCTAAGATGCTCCTTGGAATAATTCCTGCTGTTGCACTGGCACTTATTCTTGTAACAACAGTGAGCGTGAGCAGATCATCCGAGTCAATACAGACTCTGACAACGCAGAAGGCAGAAGAGTCCATTCTTGCAAATGTAAGTGATATAAATGCTACCCTCATGACCCTGCGGTCCACTGCAATAACCCTGGCAAATACTGTGGGCGGAACCTACAGTTCCACCGATCTTGATGTGTACCAGGCTATTTTTAAAAAGGCTGTTTTATCAAGTGATGTTATTTCAGGAGCCGGCATATGGTTTAAACAGGGAGTGTATGAGCACAGGACATATGCAGGTCCTTACTGGTACAGAGACGGAAATACCATCACTTATACCGATGAATACTCCAATGCAGAATATGATTATTTTTCACAGGAGTACTATACAGTAGCAGCAACCCTTCCCGAGGGGCAGTGTAACATAACAAATCCATATTATGACCCATCCAGCGGAAAAGTAATGGCAACCTGTTCAGCTCCTATTTATGATGTTGCCGGATATTACTCAGGCTGTATAACTGTTGATATATATCTGGATTCGATCCAGAACATGGTATCAGGCATCTCCCTGGGCAAAAACTCTGCTCCGATACTTCTTGATTCTGAGGGCGCATATCTCTATGACGCAGACGACGGTAAGATCTCACAGGCACTTAATATTGCCAATGATCCCAATGCTTCCCTTGCAGCTGCAAGTGCTCAGGTGATGGCCAATTCATCAGGTGTGACCTCTTTCACTCAGGATGGTCAAAAGTATCTGTTATTCTACGGTACTGTTCCGGATGTTAACTGGAAGCTGGGCGTAACGCTCCTTGAAAGTGAGATGAATGAGAGTGTAAATTCCATAAGGACATTCCTTCTTTTTATAGGCTTAGTGGCACTTATTATCTGCGTTGCCATCATAACTCTGCTGGCACTGTCCATTGTTAAGAATGTCAACAGCGTTAAGGCCTTTGCGGGAGAGCTTGCAAAGGGCGACTTTACTATTGATCAGATTAAAACCAGGAGTTCTGATGAACTTGGACAGATGTCCCTGTCCTTAAATAACATGTATGAGAGCAATAAATCTGTTATTACACAGGTTTCAGAAGAGTCCGGAAGAATCGATGAAGCTTCTACAAATCTTGGAAACATGGCTGAACAGCTCACCAATGATTTCCAGATGATCAGAAACAACATGACCGGCGTTAATGATGCCATGATGAGTGCATCCGCTGCGACGGAGCAGGTTAATGCTTCAATCGAAGAAGTTAATGCTTCAGTACAGATGCTTTCCGGTCAGGCCGATGAAACCAGGACTCAGGCAGATGATATACAGCGCAAGGCTGCAGATATCGAAGAAAAATCAAGGAAGGCCAGTGAAAATGCTGCTCTCATTGCTTCTGAAAGAGAAAGAGATGTTGAGGAAGCCAATTCTCAGGCAGAAGTCGTTAAGGAAATCGGATCCCTTGCTGATTCCATTGCGGAGATTGCAGACCAGATCAATCTTTTGTCATTAAATGCTTCGATCGAGGCAGCAAGAGCCGGCGAACACGGCAAAGGCTTTGCGGTTGTTGCTTCCGAGATCAATAAGCTTGCGGGAGAAACTGCAGAGGCCGTAGGCCAGATTCAGGGCACAGTAGAAAATGTTCAGGCTGCATTTGAGAACCTTCTGAATGCCACCAATGAGCTTCTGAAATTCCTGAATGAGACGGTAAAGAGCGATTATGATAACTTTGTAAATATTGCGCAGGAGTATGGTAATGACGCCGCATCCTTTGGCCGCCAGTCAAGCTCCATCGCTGAAATGGTGGGTACAATACGTGGCGCAATGAATGAAGTAAGCAGTGCTATTCAGAATATTACAGAATCAACACAGGATACCGCATCAAGAAGCTCCGAGATCACAGATACTGTCAACACCGTATCCGGTGTGGTTGACAGCGTATCCGATATGTCTGTCAAACAGCAGGAGATTTCCAGAACTTTGTCGGATGTTGTCGGAAAGTTCAAGTTAAGAGCATAAAGTTCTGGTTAAGATCACAAAAGTGTATTCGCATATGGCATCGAAACTGCCTGTGATAAGAATGGTTGGATA
>CAMVRW010000229.1 GCA_947169985.1 uncultured Butyrivibrio sp.
CGTTTCCGTTAACGGTTATTGTATAGTTCTTCATTGTTTCTCCTTTCAATGAGCCTTAAATCTGCTCAAAGCCTTTTATTTATTGTTCTTCCAATCTCTGTTTACTTTTCTGATAGATCTTACTCTGAAGCCATCTGTGCTTCCACTTCCCTCATAAGCTGCAATGGCTGCTGCAATAACTGCAACCAGCTCTGCGTCAGAGGAAAGATCCTCTTTGTCAGCGATCTGAGTGACAGTATTTTCAATTGCCTTTTCTGCAATCTCCTTATCGCTCTCCTTCTTTTTCTTGTTACCACTAAAGAGAATTGGGAACAATGAAATAATAAGAGAAATAAGAATAAGAATCGCAAACGCCATACCCATTCCAAGAAGGGTATTAAGTCCGGCGTTCTCAAGCTTCTCTCCTGTAGTCTTGTTAACTGTTACACCGATGTCTGTAGGATTGAAGTCATTGCCCATGTAAACTTCCATCAGGGCTGTATGCTTTGTTCCTTTTAATGTGGCATCGATTACCAGTTCATCATCGCTGTTGATGTAGTACTCTACACCTTCAACAGAGATATCAGACTGGAGTGTATCTTTGGAACTAAAACCAATGTCATTAACTGCCTTGTACCAACTGTCATATCCTGACTTGTTCACCTTGAAGTATGCATCATCAAAAGTGAGCTTTCCTGACATCTGGTCATAATTCATAGCCAGCTCAAAATATGTCATCTGGTCGAAGTTCTCAGGTGTTACCCCTGCCAGGTACCATTTTTCGAACACTTCATCCTCAAGGTAGGTGACATAGTTGGAAATGGTCTCATTTGTGAATAATTGAGTGTGATATTTGCTTCCCTCTACAGTGTTGTATGGGGTCTCACTGCCACAGGCTGTAAGTGCAAGAAGGCAGCCGATGATCACGCCCAAAACAAATTTTTTATGTTTCATTTTGAGTGCTCCCTTCATTAAACTGTGCCGTGTTTCTTGGCAGGACGCTCATCCCTCTTTGTAAAAAGCATCTCGAATGCACCAACAACATACTTTCTTGTATCTGCAGGCTCGATGATCTCATCAACATATCCTCTAGCTGCTGCGCTCTTTACGTTATTCTGAAGAGCTGCGTAGTCAGAAGCAGCCTTGGAAACAGTTTCTGCATCCTTTCCGTCGCAGATGATCTTAGCAGCAATGTTTGCATCCATTGTGCCGATCTGTGCATCAGGCCAGCTGATAGTGATATCTGCGCCAACAGCCTTAGAGTTCATTACAACATAAGCACTTCCAAATGCCTTACCTGTGATCAGGTTAACCTTTGGAACTGTTGCATTTGCAAGAGCATAAACAAGTCTGCCTGCAGCCTTAGCCACATGCTTCTCATCGCACTTGCTGGAGCCAAATCCTGTTGCATTTGTAAGTGTAAGAACAGGAATATCAAAAGCATCGCAGAAGCTTATGAACTCAGCTGCCTTGTTAGCTCCATGAGCTGTAATCTTGTCATCAAATTTATCAGTCTCTTTTCCGTTCTCATCAAATACAACTGTACGGTTACCTACAAGACCAACTGTTGCACCGTTGAGCTTGATAAATCCTGTAACCATCTCTTTTGCATAATCTCTCTTAGCTTCGAAGAAAATGCCGTTGTCTGAGATCTGTCTTGCAATAAGTGCAGGATCTCCTGTAGCTCCGTCAAGATTCTCACAGGCTCTGTTAAGATCATCAGAGCACTCCTCATAAGAATCTCCATCCTCATTGTTAGAAGGAAGAAGGCTTACAAGCTGTCTGATCTCAGCATAGATAGTAGCCTCATCAGCTACTACATCAACATTACCAGCTTCCTGGCTCTGCCATTTAGCGCTTGATGTGTCAAGCTTCTCCTTGTAATTGCCCTCAAGAACGTTAGGTGAATTAACAAAGAGCTTAGCCTTATCAGACTCCATGAATGTAAAGTCTGTGATTGAAGGAATAAGCGCAAGTCCTCCACCGCATGTGCCAAAGACTGCTGTAATCTGAGGTACTACGCCTGAAGCCTCCACCTGCTTAAGATAAATCTCTCCAAATGCGTTAAGCGCATCTGTTCCTTCCTGAAGACGCATACCTGCAGAATCGATAAGTCCGATTACAGGTGATCCGGTCTTGATAGCAAGGTCGTACAGACGAACGATCTTCTTTGCATGCATTTCGCCGATAGATCCGCCAAGTACAGACGCATCCTGGCTATATACATACACCAGATTACCGCCTATCACACCATATCCGGTTACAACGCCGTCTGATGGTGTCTCTTCCTGTTTCAAATTGAAATCTGTGCTTCTTGCTGTCACAAGAGCGCCAATTTCAACGAAACTGTTTTCATCGAGCAAAGCATTGATTCTTTGACTCGCTTGTGAAGAACTACTCATTTCTTTACCTCCGTGAATATATTTTTATGCATAAATAGTGCAACTTTAGTCACAGTATAGTATACCATAAAAGCTGGCAAAGAAAAGGGAGAATGCTAAAAAAATAACGCACTCTCCACGACTTTTTTGAATACTATTCAAATATCAAGTTTTAATTGAATTTCCTGCTCTGCCTGAGCCTTAAATTCCTCCACCTGAACAGTGCCGATGGCAGGAAGTTCCTCAAGGCTCCTAACGCCGAAGCTCCTCAAAAACTCCTCTGTGGTTCCGAACAAAAGAGGTCTTCCAGGGGCATCCAGTCTTCCAAGCTCCTGCACCAGACCAAATTCCACCAGTCTGTTTACAGCGTGATCGGAATTAACGCCTCTTATCTTCTCTACCTCAAGCCTTGTTATAGGCTGCTTGTAGGCAATTATTGAAAGGGTCTCCAGAAGGGAATCCGTAAGTACTGCTTTCTTAGGTGCTTTGGCTATCTTCACCAGGTACTCATACATTTCCTTCCTGGTGCAGAGCTGAACCGCCTTATCCAACTCTATGATCCCTATTCCACTGTCCTCTTTATCATATTTTTCCTTCAGATAACCAACGAACTCTTTTACCTGCTTGACGTCTGTCTCCATGGCTTTAGCGAGACTGGTAAGGTCCACTGAGTCTCCCATTGTAAAAAGGATTGCCTCAACAATCGCTGCTCCCTCTTCTCTAGTCATATCAGCTTGCCTTTCTTGATGTAATAATAATATCTGCGAACGTATCGTCCTGCTCTATCTCGATCTCACCCAGCTTCATCTCTTCCAGGATAACAAGGAATGTTACGATGATCTCGGTCTTGGAATGCTGCTTTTCCAATAGCTGTCTGAAACTGAATCTCTTGTGTTCACGGATGTAAGCCTTGATAAAGCTGGTCTTGTAATCCATGTCCACCTCTTCCTTCTCGATGTTACCAAACTTGCTTCGGATAGGATCCACCTTATCTTCCTGTCTCTTAAGAAGGTCCTGGAAGATCTCGTTTAGTCTGCCAAGGGTTGTATCTCCAATAAGGTCGGAAAAATCTACAGGCATCTCATACTCTGCAACCTCCTTAGGGAGATTCCTTTGTCTGAACCACTGAAGATCAGCATCAAGCTGTCTGTCCTTAAGCTCATAGGCCATGTACTTATACATCTTGTATTCAAGCAGCTTCTCAACCAGTTCTGCTCTTGGATCCTCTTCTTCTCCCTCTTCATTGACTTCCTTGGGAAGAAGCATCTTGCATTTAATATCAATAAGGGTGGCTGCCATAACAAGGAATTCACTGGTAACATCCATGTCTTCTTTCTGCATGGCATTTATGTATTCCATATACTGCTCTGTGATAGTCACAATAGGAATATCGTATATATCGATCTGGTTCTTATCTATCAAATGCATAAGAAGATCCAAAGGACCTTCGAACACCTGCAGCTTCACTTCAAGTGACATTTTACTTTCTCCTAACCTTTATAACCGAAACCTCTCCGGGGTTATTAAACCTCACATGAATAGTGTGAGTTCCAAGCCCCCTGGATAGTATCATAGTCTTTTCGCCCTGGCTGTACTTACCTCCATCAAACCTTGGGAAAAGAGCTAATGCCGGTGATATAACGCCTCCCAAAAGAGGAAGTCTTATGATACCACCATGTACATGCCCTGAAACCGTAAGGTCTGCCCCCCAGTCAGCATACTCTTTGAAATATATAGGGTTATGGGCAAGAAGGATCTGGAACTTATCGGAATCTTTAGTGCCGATGCTTCCAAGTCTTTTCTCTATAGTGCCCGGTTCCATTTCTTTTCTGATCACCTTCTGAAAATAAGCAAGAGGAAGTTCCAGACCGGAAATTCGCAGGTTATCCTCAGGTACATCCATGGACTCATTTTCCAG
>CAMVRW010000230.1 GCA_947169985.1 uncultured Butyrivibrio sp.
ACCAAAAGATACAAGTACCGGATAAGGTATTATGGCGATGATACTGGAACTCTCAAGCTTGAAAAGAAGGAGAAACTTCACGGAAGGTGTCACAAAGAGAGCTGTAGTATTTCCACCGAAGATTTTGAAAAGATAAGTAGTGGAGATTATATGGATGTCTTCTGGAGCACAGATAACCAGGTGCTCAAGGAATTCTGCATGAGGGCAGTGACCATGTGTCTTTCCCCAAAGGTGATCGTTGAGTATGACAGGACGGCTTTTGTAGGCCCAATTCATAATATAAGGATTACTGCCGATAGGAACATATCTGCTTCCAGCGACGTAGAAAGCTTTTTGCAGGGAGATTATTTGAAGACTCCGATCCTGCCAAAGGACCAACATGTTTTGGAAGTCAAGTTCGACAGTGTACTTCCAAGCACTGTAAAGAGGCTGGTATCAGATGACAGACTAATTCAGATCTCTTTTTCCAAATACTATCTGTCAAGAAAATGCTTGTATGACCTAGAAAGGATGATTTAATGATACAGAATATTTTTGGCCAGATTGCAAATAACTACAGCAATCCTGCCCTTAGAACCTCAACAATTATTTCAGTACTAGCCTGTGTGCTGGTACTTTCTCTTTTGGAATTTCTGGTTTACCGCTTGATATCCAACAGGGAGTTCTACAACAGATCCTTCAACATCGCAATTGCAATTATTCCATTTTTTATTTCAACTATTATTCTGAGTCTTCAGTCCAACATAGTAATCACTCTGGGAACCATCGGAGCATTGGCAATCATCAGGTTCAGAACTGCAATCAAAAACCCGGTGGATATGCTCTATCTTCTGTGGTCAGTCCACATTGGAATTACCTGTGGGTGCCAGCTTTATGAGCTCTCATTCATTACATTTATCATCGTGGCAATTCTTCTTTTCGCTTTTGAGCATATCAGGCTTGGAAAAGCCTTCTATGTTCTGGTGTTCCATTACGATGGAGAGGATGAGTCATTGATCACAGCTGCCCTTAACGGTGCAAACTGCAAGTACAAGATAAAGAGCCGCAACTACAGCTCAAAAGGAATCGACTACGTGGTTGAGCTTTCCTCAAAGGAATGCGATGCAGTAGCTAATAAATTAAAGAGCCTCGGAATAGAAAAGCTCTCTATTATGGCCTACGACAACGACGACATAATCTAACAATGACAAAAAAATCATTATCGATAATTATCTTAATAGCCCTTACTCTCCTTGCTTTCCTTGGAGTATACCAAAGCAGAGGAGAGGGGAATTTTGCGGACCTGTGTGTTGACAAAAGCTGCGCCGAACAGATAATGTCAGGCAGAACATGTCTTGAAGATATGGAACCTGACATTTATTTTGATGAAGAAAAACTTTTCTATGATTCAGAAGCAGGCGCTTTCTACTACTCCCTGATCCAGGGAAGCAATTCCTCTTTTAACCCAAGAGTTCAGGTGATATCGGACGACAGAAAAATGCATGTGGTCTTTCCGGAAGGCAGCATAACCAAGGAGAGAATTGCAGCTAGTGATACCATCGACGTCCTTCTTTATGATGAAAAGAGCTATTGCATACGAAAGCTCTTTTGCACCACTTTGCCAATGATAAATATTGAGGCCTCAGAAGAGATTGGGGACCTGGATGTCAGGATGAACGTCACTGTCTTTGATAATGAAAAGACCTCTCGTCAGAGGGAGATTTCCTCAGAAGGCTTTGTAAGGCTTCGCGGAAACACCACAAGGATATTCCCAAAGAAGTCCTTTAAGCTGTCCTTACGCACAGAATCTGTGGGCGGACATGCAAGAAATAATGACATTTCGCTTCTTGGAATGCGCAAGGACGACGACTGGATCCTTACAGCCTGTTACAACGATCAGGATAGGGTGCGAAATCTTCTGACCCACAATCTGTGGACCTACAGCTGCGGCGAGGACAATGCCTACGGCATACAGACAGGAATTGAGTTTAAGTTTGTGGAACTGTTTGTGAATGGGCAGTACTGGGGGCTATATATCTTTGGCTATAAGCCTGATGCCAAGACCATGGAGGTTAATATCCTCAATGAGGAAGAGGACATTTATATAAAAAGAGATTATCTTCTTTCGGGATTCAGATCTGATTACAGTGTAAAGCCTATATTTGACTACTATTTCAAACTGGAAGAACAGGCTAAGGATAATGAGTACCTTAAGAGTATAGTTGATATTGATAACATCATAGACTTCAATCTTTTCGTAACATTGATCCAGGGCTCAGACAACATTCTTAAGAATTACTATGTTCTTTTACTTGATCAGGATGACGGAAGAAAGGGAATCTATGTTCCCTGGGACCTTGACAGATCCTGGGGAGATGAGTGGACTCCCGATAAAGAGAATCAGACAGCATATTATGATATGCCAACGGACCTTAATCTTTTCTTTACTGATGATGCCCTTTGGCAGCTCCTTTACAACAATGATGAGGAGACCTGGCAGAGACTGTTCGTAAAGTACGATGAGCTGAGAGCAGATGGCTGGTCAGATGAGAAGGTTCTTGGGCTCATAGATGAATATGAACAGCAGATTTTTGGCTCCGGAGCATACCTTCGTGAAATAAACAGGTGGCCCTATTCTGATGATAACGGAGAGAATTCTCTTTCGACCTTTAGAGCCTTTGTAAAAGAAAGACTATCTGAGATGGATCTTTTCATGGACAGGCTAAAAACCTACAGGTCAGATAACCCATTTATAAACCAGAGCCTTGGCAACAAGCATCTTGAGGAGTCTGTAATAGTTATTGAGATTGCAGATAACTGGGTACTTGGCAGAGACCATTACAGTGAATTTCTTGAATACCTTGGAGTAGACACTTCAAAGATTCAGGATGATACAAGATTCATAGTGCTGAACTATGGCGGAGATAAGGCTGAGTATATCTCTGATCCCGGCGGTGAAGGCTCTGTTCGCGAAACTGCCTTTGGAGAACTGGAGCTATCAGCCAGTGACAGAGAGAACTACGAGTTTGATGAAGAATATACTGTATTCCTTGATGGTAAGAAGTGCTTCAACACAGCCTACACCGGTGGAGATCCCATAGTGGTAAGCAGTCTTTACAACGACAGAGCCACAGTCATGAATATGGATGAGGGCTATAAGATCAGGTTTGACATGAGTTTTGCCAATGATCCCCAGGTGGTTCTAAGCCTTCTTGATAACGTAGGGGGCAACGTACTTCTTCAGATTAACAACAAGGATGCTGATTTCATCGATAAAGACAGACTTCTTTGTGAGTTTGATATAAACTATGGCAGCTTTGGCACTAAAGAGGCAGCTCTTGCTGGTAGTGAGCAGCTTGTATTTTTACTGGATAGCTTCCACAAGACCGGATATCTTGTTGAGAACCCCTATGAGTCAGGAAGTACTGTGTCAACAGAACTAGGAGACTACGCATTTTATCAGGGAGATGACAGTTACGGAATGTACATAAATGGCGTAGAAGTACAGGTTGACAGCCTGGAAAGTCTTTATGGCAACGAATTGTCAGTCACATTTTTCTCAAAAGACTGGCAGGAATACATAAGAGAATTTGACTTCTGATATGTAGCAAAGTTATACTACAAATGGTGTTTTTAAACATATGAAGGAAGGAATCGTTTTATGAAAAAAGCGCTTATTATAGGGGCAGGTCCTGCGGGACTGACAGCGGCTTATGAGCTTTTGTCCAAGTCAAAGGACTATCAGGTAATTGTTTTTGAAGAGACAGAGAAGTTTGGCGGTATTTCAAGGACCGTTGAGTATAAGGGGAACCGAATGGACATGGGAGGCCACAGGTTCTTTTCCAAGGTACCTGAAGTCAACGAGTGGTGGGAGAAGATGCTTCCACAGCAGGGTGCACCTACCTATGACGATATTGTTTTGAAACGCCCTATGAAGATGAAGGAGGGAGGCCCGGATCCTGAGAAGGTCGACAGGGTTATGCTCCGTCGTAACAGGGTTTCAAGAATTTTCTTTGACCGTAAGTTCTATGATTATCCTATTTCACTGAAGGTTGAGACCTTCAAGAACATGGGCCTTGCAAAGACCATCGCCTGCGGATTCTCATATCTGCACGCCATGATCTTCAAGAGGAAGGAGAACTCACTGGAGGACTTCTATGTTAACCGTTTCGGTAAGAAGCTCTACTCCATGTTCTTCGAGTACTACACAGAGAATCTCTGGGGCAGACATCCTTCAGAGATCGATCCCAGCTGGGGTGCGCAGCGCGTAAAGGGCGTGTCTATTCTGG
>CAMVRW010000231.1 GCA_947169985.1 uncultured Butyrivibrio sp.
TCTTGTTCTTGATATAAAACCTCTCCATAAATACAAGATTTACAAAGAGGCTTACTACAAAAGTACCCACCATTATAGTGATAAACATTATGCTGATCTCAAACCTGATGGAGTGGACCTTTTCATTGTTATTTGCACTATTACTCCTCAAATTTGTAACCCATTCCCCAAATTGTCTTGATCATCTCGCCCTTGTCCCCAAGCTTTCCACGAAGCTTCTTGACATGGGTGTCTATTGTTCTCGCATCACCAAAATAGTCATAGTTCCATACGTTATTAAGGATCTTCTCTCTTGAAAGAGCAACACCCTTATTCTCAAAGAAATATGTAAGAAGCTCAAATTCCTTGTAGGACAGATCAACCTCTTTTCCATCCACTGTAACGGAATGAGCAACCTTGTTAATTACAATGCCGCCAACTTCCAAAACCTGATTGCCGGCACCGGAATTGGTCCTTCTAAGTATCGCAGATACTCTGGCAGCCAAAATCTTAGGGCTGAAGGGCTTGGAAATATATTCGTCCACTCCAAGTTCGAAACCAAGAAGCTCATCCCTCTCCTCAGCTTTTGCTGTGAGCATGATGATCGGCACTCTTGAGTTCTGGCGGATCTCACGACATACTTCCCATCCATCTCTCTTGGGCATCATGACATCCAGAATAATGAGCGAAATGTCTTTATCCTCATAGAAGGCATCCAGGGCCTGCTGTCCATCCTCTGCCTCGATAACAATATATCCATCCTTTGTAAGGAAGTCTTTAACAAGTTTACGCATTCTGCTCTCGTCGTCGACTACCAATATCTTCAGATCTTCCAAGTAAGTTTCCTCCAATTATGCATTAATCTGTTGTATTCCCATCATATATCGAAGAATTATCGATGCCAAGTCTTTTTTCCGCTTCTCTCACAGCTTTTTCCCTGTCTGTAAGTTCCTGATCCCATGCGGAATACCTGTTTGTCATATTTGTCTTGTAATTCAGTATGTTATCGCTGTCGCTGTTCATGGTAATAACAAACATTACGATCACAAGGATGAAAAGAACTACATCCAGAACGATAGGGAAAATCCGCCCAAATTCAAGCTTTTCCTTGGGCTTTTCAACCTTGATCCTCTGCTTTACTGTCAGGTTTTCCATGGCGGAATGCCTTGTCATGGAAATATTTAAGGGAATAGGAATAAGGTCCTCCTCAGAAAAACCGCTCTCAAGAAGTTTCTCCCTGAGTCCACACAGATAATTCCACCCGATGGGGGTCTTGAAGATCTTATTCTCTATAGCTTTCTCATAGACAGCTTTAATGTCGTTGGGGCGGGAAACCTTCGCTCTGGCTTCCAGGAGTTTTATCTTTGACTGATCCATGGCAGCCTTTTGAGCATCGATTTCGCTCATAAACTCATACCCGCCGACTATATAATTACTCTTTGGATCTTTTTTATCAGTTGCCATATTCTGCTCCGTAAGATGCAATGAATACGCTGACACTTCTTGCTTTCATGGTCTTATTTCGCCAGGTCAGTGGCTTTGGCCTGTTGAAAAAGTACTTTCCGCTGTCATCTCCCGTATCGACACAAAGGGACCAGAAAGCCCCCTCCGGAGGATTTGGAAGCATGATCTGCATATCTTCCCAAAAGGCATTGATGGCGAGATATACGATGTCGTCATGGCCTTTTCTTCTGATGAAACCAGCATACCTTACGCAGACCACCCTGGAATCCTTTGTAATGTTGCCATGATCAGGATTCTCTGTGTGAACAGAAATTGAAGGGAATCCGCACTGAGCAGGAAGCAGGTCCTTTCTAATACTTGGGTGCTTTCTTCTAAACTGGATCATATTTCGGTAGAAGTCGAAAAAGCCCTTGTTCTTCTCAAGCAGCCCCCAGTCAAGCCAGGATATCCTGTTATCCTGACAATAAGCATTGTTGTTTCCAAACTGAGTATTTGCAAACTCATCGCCTGCATAGACCATTGGTGTTCCACGACTGCACATAAGTACAGTTATGGCATTTCGCATCATTCTGAACCTGAGGTCATTAACCTGCGGATCATCTGTTTCTCCTTCTGCCCCACAGTTCCAGCTTCTGTTGTCATTGGCACCATCGGTATTATTCCAGCCATTGTCCTCATTGTGCTTACCATTGTAGGAATAAAGGTCATGAAGAGTAAAACCGTCATGGCAGGTAATGAAATTAACAGATGATTCATAACCCAGATACGAGCCTCCATAAAGGTCCATAGAGCCGGTGATTCTTTTAACTGCTTCCGGTGCAGCCCAGATGTCTCCCTTCAGGTAAGATCTGATGTCATCACGGTATTTACCATTCCACTCAGCCCATCTCTTCCATGCGGGGAAATTTCCAACCTGATACATTCCGCCTGCGTCCCAGGCTTCGGCTATGAGTTTGACGTTACCAAGAATCGGATCATAAGCAAGTCTCTGGATAAGAGGAGGCTTCTCCATAGGAGCTCCGTCCTGATCTCTTCCCAGGATACTTGCAAGGTCAAATCTAAAGCCATCTATCCTGTACTCCTCAACCCAGTAGCGCAGGCACTCAACTATGAATTCCTGAACCATAGGATGGTTACAGTTCATGGTATTTCCGCAGCCGCTGAAATTGTAGTACTGTCCGTAAGGAGTAAGCAGGTAGTAAATGTTGTTATCAAAGCCCTTAAACGAGATAAATGGGCCGTTTTCATTTCCTTCAGCAGTATGATTAAACACAACATCAAGGATAACTTCAATCCCGTTATCCTTAAGGGTCTTGATCATCTGTTTAAGTTCTACACCTTCCTTGTTGTATTCACTCTGGGAGGCATAGCTGGTATTTGGTGCAAAAAAGCTTACAGTGTTATATCCCCAATAATCGTAGAGAGTAACTCCGTTAACTTCTCTCTTATCTCGCGTCTCGTCAAACTCAAAGATGGGCATCAGCTCAACAGCTGTTATTCCCAATCTTTTAAGATACTCAACCTTCTCCTTGATTCCCTCGAAGGTTCCCCTGAATTTCACCCCTGAAGAGGGATCCATGGTAAATCCTCTAACGTGCATCTCGTAAATAACTGAATCGCACATTGGGATCTTAAGGGAATTGGTGTCGTTCCATTCAAAATTGTCTCTTACAACTCTCGCCCTATAGGCTCCATCTCTATTGGGGTTCTGTCCCCAAATACGCTGTCCAGAAACAGCCTTTGCATAAGGATCCAGAAGAAGATGGTCTTTATCAAACAAAAGACCTTTCTCAGGATCCCAAGGTCCATCAACGCTGTATGCATACTCCAGATTCTCTATATCAAGTCCAAAGACGATCATGGAGTAAACCTTACCAATCCTATAGCTTTCAGGGAAGGGAATCTGGGCAAAGGGCTTAGATTCACCTCTATAGAACAAAAGCAGTGTTATCGAGGTAGCCCCGTTTGAATAGGCAGTAAAATTAACGCCATCAGTAAGCATGGTGGCGCCATTGATATTATAAAAGCCAGGTCTGATTCTGAAGCCTGCCACTTCATCAAGAGCAAGCAATTGCCTGCCCACCTCGGCCTTTCTGAGTTCTCTGACCTGTCTTTCACCAATCTGTATTGGTCTGTTGCCTTGTCTGTGTCTTCTAAACTCATCCATATATACATTTTATCACACTGAGCGTACAAATGAGCTATTCAAAAATAAAAAGAGATGAAATTTTGTGTGATAAAATGACAAAATTTCATCTCTTTTATTCTAAATCTCACTACTTATTGTGTGATATACGGATTGCTCCATTTCATTCTCGCAATCCTACATCCATTCGGAAATCGACCTGCTCATGTAATTCGCATGTCTTTTTTCCTCATGTCTGTTCGGTCTTCAAGGCCATTCAATGCTTTGTGCAAGCACAGCATCGAATGCCTTTGAATCCCTATATCACACAGGGTATGCACCATTCTTAGTATCAGCGGCTGAAACATCAACCTTTTCCTGCTGAGCAAGACGATACTTGAAGAAATCTGTAGCAACCTGAGGGAACAGTGCATAAGAAAGCACGTCCTCATCCTGCTGCTTCCACTGCTTAACCTCTTCCTCGAACTTAGGAAGTCCTGGAGAAAGCTTGTCAGCAGGTCTGCAGGTAATAACTTCTCTGTCGCCAATGATCTTCTTCTGAACCTCTGGATTGAAAGGCTTGATTGTCTTACCATATTCACCGGCAAGAAGATCCTTAGTCTGGTCAGTAGCAACCTTGTATCTCTCACCCATAAGCACATTCATAACAGCCTGTGTA
>CAMVRW010000232.1 GCA_947169985.1 uncultured Butyrivibrio sp.
TCAATTTAATAATATTATAATTAAAAGAAAATAATATTTTCAACTTGATGCTCATGGTCATGCTCATCGTGGTCATGATCATGGTGGTGATGGTGGCACTCGCACTCCTCGTCGTCGCACTCTCCATCAGGATGTGCGCTATAGATTACAGAGCCGTCCTCAGCAACAATCTTGTGAGCGCCGTGATCATGATGATGATGATGGTGCTCATGCTCCTGCTCCATAACCATCTTAAGAAGCTCAGCCTCAAGATCATTGTTTCCCTCGAAAGTATCCAGGATCTCTTTTCCTGTGATCTGATCAAGAGGAGTTGTGATGATGGTAGCCTTATCGTTGTGCTGTCTGATAAGTTCTACAGCAGTCTCGATCTTAGCCTGATCTGCCTTGTCAGTCCTTGTTAGGATAATGGTTCCGGCGTTCTCAATCTGATTGATGAAGAACTCTCCAAAGTTTTTGATGTAAACCTTAGCCTTTGATACATCAACTACAGTAACAGCGCTATTAAGCTCCATGTTATCATCTGCATCAGCGATGTTCTGGATAGCTCTCATAACATCTGAAAGCTTGCCTACGCCTGAAGGCTCAATGAGGATCCTCTCCGGCTGATACTGCTCCATAACCTGCTTAAGTGAAGTCTCAAAATCACCAACCAGTGAGCAGCAGATACATCCTGAATTCATCTCAGTGATCTCAATGCCGGCTTCCTTAAGGAAACCGCCGTCGATACCGATTTCTCCAAATTCATTTTCAATAAGTACGACTTTAGTTCCGGCAAGAGCCTCCTTTAAAAGCTTCTTAATAAGAGTAGTCTTACCGGCTCCGAGAAAGCCTGATATAATATCAATTTTTGTCATTTTATCTCCAATCTGCACAGATTTCTGTGCTATAACCACTACAACACATATATTCTATGCAGATGGAAGGGTAATGTCAAGAAAGCGCTTATTCATCGGCGTTTTCAGCATTCAAGCCCTTGTCTCTTTCCGTCGCCGTATTAGCCGTCTCTTTTTGATCATCCTGTAAAGAATTCTTGCCATCCTGATCATCTGTGACGCCTTCCGTCTTAACATCTTCTGTCGTATCAGAGTCAGAAACAATACTCATATTTTCACCTATACCTGAAGTCAGACTCTCTTTTGTAGTAGAATCTTCTCTTTCTCCGGTATCTTCGCCTTCTAAAGGATCTGCCGGATCAGCCGAAAGTTCTTTTAACTCATCTTCTGAAATTCGTAGTTTAAGCTCCTCCTCTGCTTCCTCGAAGGACTCTTCATCCAGATCATTACCTAAAATCCGAGTATCTGCTCCGCCAAAGGAAATAAGCTTTGAAGCCAGACCTTCAAAGAGATTACCGGAAACAGGTGCCATCATGTGTGATGTTGCCATATTAGTTGAGGCCTTTGAACCAGGCTGAAGCTGTGTCACATGGTTATACTTGGCGTACTTATCAACGAAGGTGATGTTGGCTGCCACAATCTGTCCATGAACCATATTACAGGATGTGGTATATCCTACCAGGGTTCCAACAGGTATTTGACAAGTAAGCATGTCCTGATAAGTTGTGGTCAGGGTGTCGTGCCTTTGCCTGGATGCAGCCAGGTCATAGTCTGTAGTAGACTCATAGTGGTAGGAGTTGGTTCCATCAAATTCGCCACAGTATGGACAATCGAATATAGCAACGTCTTCACCGCCCCATTTTTCTCCTGTTGATCTTTCCCTGCTGACTCCCCTGTTAGTATAGTAACCATATACGGCAACTGAGGTATAACAGTTCTTATCATGCTCATGATAGTACTCTTCTGTGTAACATCCGCCCATCCTTTCAACAGGAACGTATAGTTCGTCACACTCAGTACCTTTCCCGTCAACGTGATAGTGAAGTACATACTCAACCTTTCCTGCCACGTCTCCATTATCCAGAACCACCTGGGTGGGAATACTTTTAATTGCTTCAGCTATCTCTGCAAATGAGGCGTCCTCTCTGATAGAAACATTCTTAGTGAGTAAAGCGGACGCCAGTAGTTTCTTACCCTTACTCACACGCCAAAAAACCTCTTGAAGCTTTCCGTTTATAGTGGCATTTTGTTTATCAAGATAAGTCTTGAGATCATCAAAATCCCCCTGGACGTTTGTATTGAAGGTGTTAAAATTCGCCTCCATCTTAGTGTTCATGCCGCTTATATTTGTATCGATCTTGTCGAATCTGTTCTTGTTCTCAGTTTTTCCTGCATTGATATTATTGGTAATGCTCTTTTCCATCTCGTCAACGTTTGTATTCATCTGAGCCAGAATCCCTGTCAATTCCTTGCTGAGGTTACTAATCTCAGTCTGGAAGCTTGTAAGCATCTCACTGTTCTGCTCTGAGAGCTTTTTATCTGATTCACTGAGCGCATTTAAAAGAGCCTGATACTGCTCCTGCATTTCTTTGGAAAGAGCGCTGTTACCGTCGCTGATCTGCTTTGAAAGCTCAGCCTTACTGTTTGTAAGTTGTTCAGACAGTGAATCTTTAGTATTTGTCATCTGCTCTGACAATGAATCCTTTGAATTTGTCATCTGCTCTGACAATGAATCCTTTGAATTTGTCATCTGTTCTGAGAGCTGATCCTTTGAATCCTTCATCTGACCGGAAAGAGCATCCTTGCTGTTTGTAAGCTGCTCTGAAAGCTGCTTGTCATCACCCTCGATCTTCTCAAAAAGCTTGTCATTTCCTTCCTGGATCTGCTTTGACAGTGCATCCTTCTCTTCCTTAGACTGCTTTGAAAGCTCATCTCCCTGGTCCTTGAGCTGCTGTGAAAGCTCATCGTTCTGATCCTTTGACTGCTTGGAGAGCTCTTCGTTCTGCTGTTTTGACTGCTTTGAAAGGTCATCATTTTTCTGTCCCAGAAGCTTTTCCAATTCTTTAATAAGCTCTTTTGTGTCCTGCTGAGCCTTTGAATGCTGGTTCTTGATGTTGTCCAGCTCGCCATCGATCTCAGAGAGCATTGCCTCCCTTTCTCTGGAACCTGACTCATCATTCTTTTCAATTATTTCCTTGAGTCTGTCAATGTTGTTTTGAGTGGTAGTGATAGTCTCATGAAGGGTGTTCAAATTGTTCCCAAGACCTGTAACCTTCTCATTCACATTGTTTGTTATCTTCTCAGTGTTCTTCTCATTTACAAGATTGGTGTCCTTACCTGCCTTCTCGTAATATGAGCTGATTGAATCCTTGCTGTCGGTAATGGACTTATCAAGGCCATCCAGATACTCAGAAAGCTCATCCAGCTTTTCTATTGTCTTTTCGTTGTTCTGTCTTTCGCTTTCCTCCAGCTCCTGCTTTGCATTAGCTGTAACCACCGGAGTGCTGAAATAGATCAGTCCCCCACACAGGAACATCGCTATCACCACTGCGATCGCCACCACAAAGGTGTCATGTCTTCTGAGCTTCCTCAAAAGAAGCTTCACTGAATTGTTCTGTTTTGCCCACTTTTCTCTTAACTTCATTTTTCATCCTTTCCTGTCATTGCCACGCAAACCAAGACAGCCAAAGAGCCTATGAAGAAAAGACCTATGGCGCCCTGCCACGTTGCTTATTTTTAATTAAATAAATGGGAAATTATCATCTGATGGGAAGACTCCCCGTGATGATCGCCGGTTGAATACCAGCGAATCCTAATTATACATAGTTAAAAGAAAAATGCAAGTGATTTTTTGAAATTTACTTTTGCCCCGCATAAAACAGCGCCCAAAGTCAGTGACTTTAGGCGCATTTCCAAATTCAGATTTCCTGATACAAACTTCCAAAGAGCCTGCCCTTGATAACATAGATGTCGTGGGCATCGTCTTCACGAACTGCAATATAGTCTCCGATATCTCCGGAGTAATATTTCTCGTCATCCCACGCGGTAAAGAGCTTTACGCACCTGTCCAGTGGCCTTGCCATGATAATTGAATTACCTGCCGCCATAGCAGTGTGAGCAAATGGCATGACATGTTTCTTTTCCTTGGTCTGGGTGTTGATGATGGAAGGTTCGTATTCAAATTGCCTGTCGTAGGGTTCGTCAAGAGCAGCGTAGGTTCTCTCGAATTTCTCTCTTCTTATGGGGTATACCTCACCCTCGATTCCTATCATCATGTAGATATCCTCTGCAACGGTGACAGTCACATCACCCTCAAGAGTTCTGATATCCACTATAGTACCAACCTCATAAACATCAGAAAGCCTTACGTATCCTACCTTCTGACCAAGCTTCTTATATCGCTTCATGCCTG
>CAMVRW010000233.1 GCA_947169985.1 uncultured Butyrivibrio sp.
CCCTCAAGAGTCTTAAGTGCTTCAAGAGCGCCCTTTCCGTGGTAGACATCCCTCGGTAGTGTGAAACGTGACATAAGAAAAAACCCTCCTTTATAAATTGTTAAAATAATAACGTAACCGTCTATTATTATATCAATTTCTCAAAGAAAGGTCTATACAATAGCCGATATTTTCAGACAATAACCCCAAAATCTAGTTGAAGTACTATCTCTTCTTCATTCACAGGACATCCATACATCTTTATATCCTTCAGACATAAACATTAGCAAGATATTTTATGCCGGCTGAAGGGATGGCCTTGTTCTAGCATAATTTCAGATCAATTTCTTTATGCTAGTTGGAAGATTTCATCATATCAACATAATGACAACTCAATTTTCTTATGTTTTCCTGCCAGATTTTCTTGTACCAACATAGTGCATATATTCTGAATAGGGACCGGTATGTATCCGGTCCCTGTCATTTATCCAACGTATTCAGCAAGAAGCTTGTATGTAGCCTTGATGGCATCAATGTGAGTACGCTCGTAGCCGTGGCTTGCGCGAACGCCTGGTCCGATTGCGCCGTGGCGAATATCGAAACCTGCTACAAGTGCAGGATCTGCGTCTGTTCCGTAGTGAGGAGTAAAGCTGTCGAGCACATAGTCAGCGTTTGCCTTCTTTGCACTGTTCTCAAGTTCTCTTCTCATATCAAGGTTGTATGGGAATCGGCTGTCCTGACAAAAGATGGACACCTTTCTCTCTGTGCTGGTCTGCTCAGGTCCGATGCAGGCGATATCTACTGCAAGGAAATCCTTAACATCCTCAGGGATCATTGATCCGCCGTGGCCGATCTCCTCATAGAAAGAGATGTACAGATAAACCTTTCTGTTAAGGGTAACCTTTCCATCCTTAATGTCGTGAAGAAGCTCCATCAGCACTGCCACAAGGGCCTTGTCATCAATGAAGTGAGACTTGATGTAGCCGTTAGCCACGGTAAATCTTGGATCCATGGCAACGTAGTCTCCCACCTCGATTCCAAGCTTTCTCACATCATCAGCACAATGAACATCCTCATCTAAAACCACAAATGAGTTGACGTCAAAATTAGCAACTTCCTTATTCAGCTCATCCTCGGTGACATGAACGGAAGCGTTCTTTCTCTGAACGCAGCCGGTGATGACCTTTCCAGATCTTGTGTGAATGCGCACATTTTCGCGCTCTGTATGATATGCATAAAGTCCGCCAACCTTGTAAACCTTAACAGTTCCGTCATCGTTGATGTGACGAACCATCATTCCGATTGTATCGCCATGGGCTGTAATAAGAAGAGGATTTCCCTCTCCGCCTGCCTCGATCAGAAGTCCTCCCTTGTGGAGCTCCTTCGTTGCAAAGCCCATATCCTCCACTTCCTTCTTAAGATAATCCTGAAGCTCATGGTACTGTCCTGTCACAGAATCGATGGACATCTCCTTCTCCAGCTCCTTAAGGTATCTCTCCTCGTTGAATGTGTTACTCATTTATAAATCCTCCATATATCTAATGGGCTGCTGGCCCAATTTATCTATATTACCTTTCGTCAATTCTTGTCACCTGCTGACCACATGCAGCGGTGCATTGCTGTACTCAGCCGTCAGCGTAAAGTCCTTCGCGATTCCTTCCGTCACATAGACTTCTCCATCCTCAGTCACAAACACTGCTTCGAAATCATCCGACGCCTTCCAGAACTCCACTGCCTCATCCAGCCCCTTTATGAAAAGAGCTGTGGACAGACCGTCACATAAAAGACCATCCTTACCTATTATAGTCACAGAGGCAAGTCCGCTTCTGGCCGGCTTTCCGGTCCTTGGATCCAGGATGTGCCAATAAATCTCTCCATCCTCTTCAAAGTATCTCTCATATCCTCCGGAAGTGATAATGGCCACATCATCAGCAGAAACCACTCCAAGCATTCCTGTTGCAGAGTCAGGAAAAGGGCTCTTAACCGCCACCTTCCATTTATCTCCGTTTGGCTTCACTCCAATACACTGCACATTTCCGCCAAGATTCAAAAGAGCACTGGTAACTCCAAGCTCTCGAAGCCCATCTGCCACGTAGCTTCCGGTGTAACCCTTTGCCACGCTTCCAAGATCCACCTGGAAACCGTCCGGAATAGATAAATGATCAGCCCGAGCCTGCACCTGCTTATAATCCACATTTCCCAGCAGTCCATGAAGCTCCTCCTCCGTCGGAACCCTGTAATCTCCTGTGGTGAATCCCCAGGCCTTAAGTACCGGGTAGATTGTAACATCCAGCTGGCCATCAGTTCTTTTGCATACATCAAGGGCCCTGGTCATTATGTCCGAAACCTGCGTATCCACGTCAGTTTCCCCGTTGGCATTTAGCTTTGCTATCTGGGACTCCGGATCCGTTACGGAAAGGCTCTTTTCAATATTCCTTATGGTCTCCTCTGCCTGAGGCGTATAATCCTCCCGGCCTGCAATCTGCAGCTCCATTATGGTATCCATGGCAAAAATGCTGGAGGTGTAGATCTTCTCCTGAGAAAATCCGCAGCCCACAAGCTCAATAGACACAGAAATAATTGCCGCCATCACAGCGCCGCAAATGGCCTTGTTTGTTGCGCGTCTCCCCAGTTTCATCAACATCTTTTCTTTGGTATTTCTTGCCCCTTCCGTACTTTTACACATAGACCTATTATATCAAAATCCCATAGTTATGCTATTATTGACATAATTTGGAATTACAAAAAATTTTTTTCAAAAAGTTTGTAACGAAATTTCTTTTTCTCCGTCTAACGTATGAGATCAAAAGAAAAGGAACACGATGACACATGGATAAGGTCACTGCGGAAAAACTTTATGATGCGTTCTATATGAAGGTGTTTTCTTACGTGATGACCCTTTCAGGGGATCAGAACGATGCCATGGAGATCACACAGGAAACCTTCTACCGGGCCATAACCACGGAGAAGGAATTCAGAGGCGAGAGCGAGAGCTTCACCTGGCTGTGTGCCATAGCAAAGAACATCTTCATAGATGAAAAGAGGCGACAATCCAAAATGGGGGATGCGCTTCCTGAGGATCAGCCAGATGGCAAGAACCTTGAAAAGAGCCTCATGGACAGCGAAACTTCCATCAGGATCCACCGTATCCTTCACGAAATGGAGGACCCCTACAAGGAGGTTTTCCAGCTAAGGATCTTCGGTGAATTATCCTTCCAACAGATAGGTTCTATCTTTGGAAAAACAGAAACCTGGGCCCGGGTTACTTATCATCGTGCCAGAATCAAGATCAAAGAAAGGATGGATGAAAAATGAAATATCAATGCGAAATGATCCAGGATCTCCTTCCATTATATAAAGACGGCGTTTGCAGCGACTCAAGTAAGCAGATAGTTGAAGAGCACCTTCAGGAGTGCCCTGCCTGCACTAAGTTTCTGGATGAGTTAAAAGACACTGTGATAGACGAAGTGATACTAAAGGAAAGAGACACTGTGATCCAGTCCCAGTCAAAATTCTTTAAAAGAAAAAGCGCAGTGATAGGAAGCATCATTGCAGGCATTTTTGCCATTCCTATCCTGGTCTGCCTTATTGTGAACCTGGCCAGCGGACATGCCCTTAGCTGGTTCTTCATTGTTCTGGCCGCTATGCTTATTCCAACATCTCTTTTCGTGGTTCCGCTGATGGCACCACAGAACAAGATGTTCATGACCATGACAACATTTACCGCCAGCCTTATGGTTCTTCTGGCAGTTGTATGTGTATATACCAAAGGCCATTGGTTCTTTATTGCAGCCTCTTCTGTACTCTTTGGATTATCAGTCTGCTTTATGCCCTTCATTGCAAACAGAAGGCCTGTAAAATCCTACCTTGGCAATTGCAAGGGGCTTGTAACCATGGCAGTATGCACGATTACATTTTTTCTGATGATGATCTGCATAGGACTTTCCGTTGGGCCAGCAAGATTCTTCCCATTGGCAATGTCCATCAGCATTCCGCTTGTAGCTATGGTCTGGATCGTATTCCTGATCATCAGATATCTTCCCTGCAACGGACTTATCAAGACAGGTATCATTTTCATAGTTCTTTCCCTGTTTGCTTACTTTGGAAGCAAGGCAATCGTCTTCCTTGCCATGAGAAGCATTGGTTCAACCGGAGTTGTAGTATACTCTGAGCCAACCATCGGCTTTGTGGCATGCGGAGTTGTGATAGGAATTATCTTCGCAGTTATAGGTTTGTTTGTTGGAAAAAAGGA
>CAMVRW010000234.1 GCA_947169985.1 uncultured Butyrivibrio sp.
TTCAGTACGAAAGAAGTACCTTTACAGTATTTTTTTCGAAAGTAATCGTCTCTGTCCACAACGTAAACAAGCTCCCTGAGAGTTACGAAGCTGACAGAGGAACTTCTGGATGAATACGTGGATAGTATTGAGGTTTATCCGGGGAATGAGGTCACAAATTGCAACCTCAAACGGAAGAGGTGGCAGGAGATATAGACCATATATGTTTACGGAGCAGGCTGAGAACGATCTTCGCGGTATGCGCAGGGAATAAGAGAGCTGCTGAGATTGCTGTAGATACAGTTACAGAATGGCTGCACTCCAGGAAGAGACTTGAAGGCGGCTTTTCTCTTGATTTTCTTCCGTGAATGGAATATAATAATAATTCAGTTAGGTGTGACTAACCGGGCGTGAAGGCGAAGCGGTCTTCTTCTGCCCAGAATGCTGTAATAAACATACTGGATTAATTTTTTTAGCCAAACGGTTAGTCGCGACTAACGAAAAGAAGATTTCACCTATATGAATAAAGACGATAAGGGAAAAAAGAGGACAATATTTTTCACAATCAGGAGGGCAGTATGCTTTTAACCATTTTTCTGGCAATCGTATTCTGCGCAGCGATGGCAATGATGCTGATATCCTGCGTGGCATTTATACAGGACAATAAGTTCTTCGGCTCGGCCCCGAAGGAAGCGCGGGAAGTGATCATCCAGAAAGAACACGAACTCTTCTACGGTGCCAGGGCAATCGGATGGACACTGTTTATCATCAGCGTTCTTATGATTCTTGGTGTGGGCGTGATCGCTGTCTGGGACGGATTCAGAAGCGGATTTACATTCTGGCAGTTCTTCTTGAGGTTCGTGTTAATCTTCACCATTTATAAGATTTGCGACATGGTCCTCATCGACAACTTTCTGCTTCTGAAGTTTCACTTTTTCCAGCATTATTACCCCGAGGTGACACATGTGATGGAAGGGCGGAAGTATGGCTTCAACATTGTAAGCCAGCTGCTGAAGCTGTTTGCGATCTTTCCGGCGGTATCTGCGCTGGCGGCGTGGATCTGCACATTGTTTTGATTGTATTTGAAGACGGGGGTATAGAGCATTGCAAAGAATCGAAATGTTATTGTAATGTTCCGAAATGTTATTCCAGCAGATTCGATATTAAGATATCGAGAAGGGGATTTTAATGAGACCGTTTATATCAAAGGTGATGAAAAACGGTGGACAGAATACATCAACTTGTGCAGAGAATACAGAGAGGATTCGTCTATTCCGTCACTAAAGGAGTTACAGAATGAGGAAATAGTGACGAAAGAAGGTTTCGCAAAATCCGGATTTATCATGTTTGAGGATAGTTATGATGAAGAGCAGTTTTCGGATCCTAAAGAACTCATTGTTGAAATAATAAAAAAAGAGGGGCCTAAGTTAGTAAAGGATCTTCAAGCGAGAACAAAATATAATAGCAGAAGTCAGTTTTTGGCAGAAGTTTTAAAGCCATTAATGGATGCGGATATTATATATCGAGATGGAAATCTAAAGTCACCAACAGCACTCATCAAAATAAAATTGTGATCGATTTAAAAATGCTTTTTAGGCGCTTACAGAAATGTAGGCGCTTTTATTATACAAATTTCCAAGGAAGGAGGGATTCCGATGGCTGATTTACCGCTGCCGTTTTTATTTGTAGGGGAATATCTGTTTCAGCGTATCCGGCATGGATTCGAGCATCATCTGTGCGGCTGTCCGTGCAGGGGTAATATTGTCGGTTAGCACCCATTCCCTTGTCATCCCAAGAGTACCGTAACAGTAAAGCCTAATGCTGTATAGGATCTGTGTGTCGAGGGTATCCGTACCGAGATTCTGCTTTGCCATCTGAGTATAGCGATCCACGAAATACTCAAGCATGTATTGCCACATAGGAGTCTGTGAGTTATCTTCATAGGCTCTTTTGTAAAATATGCAGTCCTTTTTCATCCGGTCTAAAGCCTTAGCTGCGGAGTCGAGATCAAGGACATCTGTATCGTGTGCGGATTGAAAGATCGTCCATGCCATCAGGTCATATTTGTCCTTGAAATGATAGTAGAATGTAGGGCGCTCGATCTCGGCTTCCTTACAGATCTCGGTTACCCGTACCTTGTCTATTGATTTACGGGAGAGCAACTTCCTAAGAGAGTCTGCTATCCAGAGTTTAGTTCTTTCTGCCATATTGCACCTCATTTCTTACATAATCATAAATGTGTAAGAATATCTAACAGAATTATAATTCTGTAAGTGGAAAAATTCAAGGGCTGGATGTATGATATGCACATAGAACAGGAGTTAAAAGCTCATACATGGGCATAATCTGAGAAACGGAGGCGATTGATATGCATTTTACAGGAACCGTATACAGAAATCCGTATTGGCCGACCTGGCCTTTACTTGAGATCACACAGGGATGTACTCATAACAAATGCAAGTTCTGCACCATGTACAAGGACGTCCCCTTCAGGATGTCCCCTATTGAGTGGATTGAGGAAGATTTAAAGGAACTTGCAGAAAGTGACCCTGATGCCAAGACGATACAGATACTTTCCGCAAATCCTTTGGTTCTTACCTACGATAAGCTATCCCCGATTTTTGAGATGATACACAAATATCTGCCTAAGATGGAATACATCTATCTGGCGGGGAGAGTAACCGACCTTAAGAACAAAACGGTGGAAGAACTGAAGAAGCTTAAGGAGCTGGGAATGAAAGAAATATCACTTGGTGTTGAGAGCGGAGACGACTGGACCTTGGACAGGATAAACAAAGGCTATCATGCTGAGGATATCATAGAGCAGTGCCATAAGCTTGAAGAAGCGGGGATAGATTACTGGATGACTTTTCTTAATGGCGTTGCAGGAAAGGCTCACAGTCGTGAACATGCCATCAACTCAGCAAAGATATTCAGTCAGTGTAAACCGATGCTCGTAGGAACAGGCGGACTGACTTTATTCTCCGGCACCCCGCTTTTGGAGGAAGCAAAGAGGGGCGAATTTGATCCCCTGTCGGAAAAGGAGATGCTGGAAGAACTGAAGCTTTTCGTCGAGAATCTTGAATGTGACTGCTCATTTATCACGCATCATACGGTATCGGGGAAAAACCTGACAGGACCTGATTTCTTAAAGCGTAAGGCTCAGATCGTAGCAGCGCTTGACCATGAGATAAAGCATGGTGATCTAAGCAGAATGGCAGCACTAAGACAGAGTAAGAGAACATTGTAAGGAGTGATGAGATATGCGTTTTTCAGGAGGAATCAATCGTCCGCCATATGAGACGGCTGACGGATACTTGCAGACGACAGAGGGTTGTTCGCACAACCATTGCCTGTTCTGCACATATTTTAAGGATCAAAAATTCCGCAAATCTACGATAGAGGAGATAGAGGAGGACATAAAGGAAATACCGGAATACTTCGGAGCGCCGAAGAGGATATTTCTTCAGGGAGCAGACGGGTTTGCTGCGGACTATGATGTGCTTATGAAAACTGCGGAACTTTTGCACAAGTATGTTCCTTCCGTGGAAACCATCGGAGGATATGCCCGTATCGACAACTTTTATGATAAGAAGGAAGAGCAGCTTAGGAATATGGCTGCCGCAGGTTTTGCCAATCCGTATATCGGTGTGGAATCCGGGGATGATGTTGTATTAAAGAAGATCAACAAAGGATATACAGCTGCACAAGCGCGAGAGGTACTTGAGAAGATTGATGCATCAGGGCTTCCGTATGTAGTGAACTTCCTAAATGGAGCAGGTGGTCATGAATATGGCCTGACCAATGCCAGACTTACGGCGAAGCTGTATGACGGACTTCACATGACAATGGTAAATACCTCTATGCTGACCGTCGTACCCGGAACTCCTTTGTATCGAGCGATGGAAAAGGGACTTTACACGGAATCCACTGAATTGGAAAAACTAGAAGAGATTTATGAGCTGGTAAATTGTCTTACGAATGACACAATCTTTATGAACGAGCACGCATCGAATCTGTTCCATGTGGAATGTAGGATTCCGGAGCAGAAGGAAGAGCTGCTTAAATATATCCGAAAGTTTATGGAAGAAAATGATGAAAAGAAACTCAGACAATATCGTGAGTATATCACACGGGCATTTTAAAGAAGGTGATCATAATGAAATATAATGGAACGATATACAGGCCTCCGATAGAGGCAAATACATTTCTGCTTCCCATTACGG
>CAMVRW010000235.1 GCA_947169985.1 uncultured Butyrivibrio sp.
TTCAAATTACACGCCTTTTGTCTGCATCTTGTTGAATACTTTAAAGCTGATGCTCTGGATACCGGTCAGCCTCTCTGAGCGCTTCCAGGTATCCTCCTGGTAGACGTTCCAGATGGCCTTTTTCTGGTAAAGAGCCTTCTTAAGGAGCTTGCTGTCAGGCTCACCGCATATTCCTTTCCACACTTCGATAACGTACTCATCGTCGTTCAAAGTGAATATCGGGACTGTGATCTCATCAGATCCATCTTTTCCAAAATCAATTCCGCTGAAAGAAATGACTGTCTCCTCACCCTTTGCTGAAGCTACACCATGGTCGTTGCCGCTTCCAATCTGGCCCACATAAGAAGTATAAAGACTTCCCGGAATGAATCCGTAAGGGTCAAGATAAGCGGTACCAACGCCCTCAACCTTAAATTCAAGGCTGGACATAACTGCCACAACCTCGCGTCCGCTCTTTGCTTCGCAGCGAAGAACAAAATCACCATCACCTAGCGCTTCTATCTCACAGATATCGCCCTTCTGAGTAATCTTCGCAATGTTAGTATCGGTGCCGTTCGGATTGAGCGCCCTGAATGTAATCTCTTTATCTGTCGCATCCTGCGGGTAAACCACAGCCTGCACGCAGATCTTGCTATTTTCTTTAGTCAGAACGTTGCACTTTTCCAAACCAATTTCTGATCTTAAGCTATTAGAGGATTCCTTGGCAGATTTATTCAGCTCATCACTTCCGCAAACCTTCAACTCAACTTTCCTCACCGGAACCTTTTCAGCTCTGGTAACATCTATCTTAATACTGTCAGGATCACCTGTGCATTTCACAATTGCAAGGAGCTTGCCGTTAAAAAGCTTACGGCATGAGGCCTGGTAGCTGTCGTAGTCTGTGCTGTCACCGTTGTCGAGACCAACCAGAACTCCGTCACCGCTGACTGTTACATTTACATAATCAGATGCGTTCTCAACAGGATTGCGGTCCTCATCAATCGCGCTTATCTCAGCGAAGATCAGATCAGGTGAAGTCTTCAGGTATTCTGAAACCCGATTATCAATCTCAACCACAAACTCTTTGGTATCTCCAAAAGACCTGTGGACATCCGTCGCTATCTCTTTGCCCGAAGCGTCAAAGGCTACAGCCTTGAGCTCGCCCTTTTCGTAGGCCACACGGTAATCTGCAAATATCTTGTCGCCGCTGTGAGGCTCATGAGTAAGTGTCTGTCTTCCAAGACTCTTTCCGTTGACAAAAAGCTCAACCTCAGGTGAGTTTGACACAACCCTCACATTTATCAGCTGCCCCTCGTTGAAGTCCCAATAAGGAAAAACATGGACAAATGGGTCATCCTCTGCGCTTACCCACGCTGACTTCCATGCGTAGAAAGCATCTTTATAAAAACCGGCCGTATCAATAAGGCCAAAGTAAGAATTCTTGGTATGGTAAGGAGTCGGCTCACCGATGTAGTCGTAGCCTGTCCAGATAAACTGGCCCATTGAAAACTCCATATCCCTGTCCTTGCAGATGCAGGCCTGAACACTGTCCGCGCCCCAGCTGGTAGTGCTGTTTCCAAGGGATGAACACTGCTCGTCGCTGTCGCAAAGGATCGGAACATCGAGAGGGAAATGATAAACTCCCCTGCTCTGGACAATCGAATAGGTCTCGCTCCCATAGATGATCCAGTCAGGATGCTCCTTGTGATGCTGTTCATAATAGTTCTCAGCGTAGTTGTAACCTGCAACCTTGAGAATATCTGCGCACTTCTGCGCCATCTCCCAAGGCATATAGTTGGAGCCGATCGTAGCCCTGGCATTCTTCATCGGGTCATGAAGCTCTACAAGACTCTTTAAATCACGAGTCACTTCCTGACCGCGCTCGCTCGCATGTGTATCATATATCTCGTTGCCGATACTCCACATGATAACGCTTGGGTGATTCCTGTCTCTTCTCACCCAGCTGGCAACGTCCTTGGCGTGCCACTCAGGGAAAAATCTTGCGTAGTCAAACTCAGTCTTTGGCCCTTCCCACATGTCGAAGGCTTCCGAAACCAGAAGAAATCCCATCTCATCTGCAAGGCCTATCACCTGAGGATCGTACATATTGTGAGTAAGTCTGATGGCGTTTACACCCATCTCTTTTAACTGGATGAGACGCCTTCTCATTGCTGTATTGTTGTAAGCTGAGCCAAGAGCTCCCAGATCGTGGTGGATGCACACGCCGTTGAGCTTCATGTTCCTTCCGTTTAAAAAGAAGCCGTGGTCCGGGTCCATGCGCACATCCCTGAAGCCTATAGATACAGTCTCCTGTTGGATGGTTCCACGCTCACTTGCAGCAGAGCCTGCCTCTGCAGAAAGCTTGCCGCAATCCCCCTCAAGCTTTACAACAAGTTTATACAAAACAGGATTTTTAACATCCCACTCTTTAACATCTTTTGCATACAGGACTCTCTGTAAAGCGCAAGCTTTCTCACTTATTGCAGGCAGAGAATCATGTGCATCTTTATCATTTTCCACAAGAGGAACCTTGTTTCCATCGCAGTCAAAAAGTTCATAGGAAACTGTGGCATCATTTTCACCGCAAACCTCTGTGGTGACGAACATGTTGTATCCGCCATCAGCCTTCTCGCTGTGGACATAGATTCCATTCTCCGGAATATAGATCTTTTCATATTTGCAGAGCCAGACATTTCTGTAAATGCCCGCACCGGAATACCACCTGGTGTTAGGAAATTTGCATCTGGCCGCAACCGCAAGACTGTTTGTGCCGATTTTCACATACTCAGTGATATCAAGGACAAACTGTGAATAACCGTACTTCCACTCGCCTGCTGCCTTGCCATTCACATAGACAATACTGTCCATGTAGATTCCGTCGAAGATAAGGAATATCTTTTTGTCCTCATCTTCTTCCGTCAGCTCAAAATCCTTGATGTACCATCCAGTCGAATCCTTGTAGAGATTGGCTGTATCGTGGATCAGATAATCATGAGGGATCTCGATATCAACGAAGTCTTCATGATGCTCCATTGCTGCCTGATAATCTGTTCCGTATTCCGCTTCCCAAAACTTCCATCCATTTGTGAAAAGACTCTTCATTTATACCCTTTCTGTTATCGGTAGCTCAAATGGGCTCATAGGTATGCCGGTTTCGTTGGTGATAAGTCCGCCGTGGTAAGTATTCTCACAGCACCACTGAACCTTGGACGCATGATTCTTGCAATCATCGCACATGAGAAGAATCCTGTCTTTGTCCGGTTCAATAACGGCGCTCGCCTTGTGCCTGATACCGCTCTCATCGAGAATGTACATATCCTCGATTTCGCACCCTTTGCCTGCATCAAGTACTGTAAGTCCGCTGCAATGCGTGAGTTCGACTGCAACTGCCGGCTGACCGCCCTGTCCGATAACTCCTGTAACGCTTTTACCAACAGGTCCCGTGTACTCTCCATTATAGCAGTATTTAAGGTAACATGCCCATAGTGCAAGTCTTTCTCCGATAGGTTCTTTGGTAACCGGGTGAAGGTCATTGTCTTCTCCAAGTCCAAGAGTTACCGCAAGACCTGTTCCCGGAATATCAAGGAGCTTGTTCTGAACAAGTCTGAAGCCGCCCCAGTCATCCTCTCTAGGGAGCTGGTCTATCACAAAGTTAGGAAGCTGAACTCCGATGAAAGGAAGGCTCTCATCCTGCCATGCCTTTCTGTAGCCCTCAACCATGCGCTTGGTAAAATCATTGTAGTCATAGCCGTCTTCAACATTGGACTCACCCTGATACCAGAGAACTCCGTCAACAGAGAAGTTGTGGCAAGGTGCTGTCATTGCGTTGTAAAGACCTGTCGGCTTCCAGTTGATGAAATCTGTCTCAGGAATCTTGTCGCATTTAGCTGCAATCTTGTAATCCCACTTGCCATCTAATCTTACCTTTGCGTCATCGTTGAAGATCATATAATCCTTGTCAGGTGTGAATCTTCCGATTCCTGTCTCAACAGTGAGCCTTATGTCTATCGTATTGTCTTGTTCCCTGGTAAGACCCTCGGGGATATCATATTTTCTCGGAGGATACTGATAAAAAGTCTCTCCTACCTTCTGTCCGTTCACATAGACGGTATCAGCGTCAACCATCGTTCCAAGGAAAACACGTGCCTCTTTGCCCGCAAGCTCCTTGGGAAGGTCAAACTTTCTGCGGAACCATACACTTCCGATAAATCCGTC
>CAMVRW010000236.1 GCA_947169985.1 uncultured Butyrivibrio sp.
AGAGTACTTGACGAGGTTTTTACGAGTCTAGTACGAAGCCTGGATGATCACTTGGTGAGGTTTTGTCGAACCTAGTGAGGCAGCCGGAGCTAGCAAACTAAAAGCACCGAAACACGGTCGCTACAATTTAGGCTCCGTGGTCAAGCGGTCAAGACATCGCCCTTTCACGGCGGTAACACGAGTTCGATTCTCGTCGGAGTCACTCAATTAAATAACATGGTGACATAGCCAAGCGGTAAGGCGTGGGTCTGCAACACCCTGATCGGCAGTTCAAATCTGCCTGTCACCTCTTTAAAACCTATGAATGTTAAGTTCATAGGTTTTTTTGTGTGTGAAATACAGTGGCACTCAGTATATTCAATTATGTGTTATAATCATCAGTGGAAGCTCAGATCAATTAGCTTGATCATGGGGCAATAAAGGTATTTTCAGCGGAGGATATTATGGCAGAAGAAACAATGAACGATTTTAAAGACGAAATTGAAAGATCATTCAGAAAGGTTAAGGAAGGGGATATCCTTGAGGGAGTAGTTATTGATATATCAGATACTGAGATTACTCTCGATCTTAAGTATTATACCCAGGGAATTATCAAAGTATCAGATATGAGTGATGATCCTAAGTTCTCTATACATAGGGATGTTCATATCGGAGATGAAGTTTCAGCAACAGTTATCAGCACCGATGATGGAAATGGAAACATTCTTTTATCCAAGAAAGAGGCCAATCAGGTACTTGCATGGGATAAGCTCAAAGAGCTTCTTGATAATGAGACATATGTGGATGTAAAGGTATCTGAGGCAGTAAAGAGCGGATGCGTTGCATATTTAGAGGGTATTAGAGGATTTATTCCAGCTTCTAAACTTGATCTTCAGTATGTTGAAGAGGACAAGATACCGGAATATGTTGGCAAGACACTTAAGGTTAAGCTTATAACAGTTGATCAAGAGAACAGTAAACTTGTTATGTCTGCAAGAGAGTTCTTGAAAGAAAAGGCTGATAAGGAAAGAGCTGAGATGATCTCAAATGTTGAGGTTGGACTTGTAACTGAAGGCGTTGTTGAGAGCCTTCAGAACTACGGCGCTTTTGTTAATCTTGGAAATGGTATGACTGGACTTGTACATATTTCTCAGATCTGCAACCAGAGAATAGCACATCCATCATCAGTTCTTAAGGTTGGCCAGAAGGTTAAAGTAAAGGTTACAGCTATCAAGGATGGCAAGCTTAGTCTTAGTATGAAGGCATTAGAGGAAATAGCTGCTACAGAGATAACAGAAGAGAAGATTGAATTCAAGTCAGAAGGTGAAGCAACAACTTCACTTGCAGATATGCTTAGAAAGGCTGGATTCTAAATAAGCAAATAAAAGAGCGATGATAAATATGGGAGAAAAATCATCGCTCTTTTGAGTATAAGAACCAGTATGAAGGAGGTGTCGTAAGTAAGATTATGATGCCTCTTTTTTAATGAGAAAGTCGATAAATCCAAATATCATTTGAAGTACGATACAACCAAAGTTAATTATCACTGCATTAAATAATGTAATATAATCAAAGCTCTTTGATCACAGTATCAAATGGTGCAATGTCATCGAAGCTTATAACGCCTGAATCAGTAGTGATCTTGGTGCTCTGTGGTACATCAGAGTTGTTGATGACAATAAGCTTCTTGTCTGAAGGGAAGTATGCACATTCAGTCATGGCATTGTCTGTAACAAGTGCAGAACTCTGGTCAATACCGGCTGCGTACATAAGGATATTGAAGAGCAGCCTGTTGTTCTTGTCGCAGGTTTCAAAGGTTGAAAGATAGATACCTTTTCCTTTGCCAAATTCGTTGACTGTAAGAACCGGGAAGCCATCGTTTTCAAGAAGAACCTTAGCCTTGCCATCTGTGAGGTGAACCTTGCAGCGCATAGGAACACTGGCACCTTCCGGGATGAGTCCGTTGATCTTTGTAACATCGTAAGACCATTTGCCGTGGCAGATCTTATCTACGGTATCTTTATCTACGCCGAGTACTGAAGCCATCCTGAAGGCTGTGTCATAGCCCTCGATTGCAGATGGTTCGTTGACACCGATGAATGTTCCGCCGTTATGAACCCATTTTGTAAGAATCTCTTCAAGTGCCTGATCATTCCAGTTGAAGCCACCGCTCCAAGCACTTCCGGCGATGCCGGCATTGATGATCACATTGTATTTGGAAAGCTCCTGTTTTTTAACGTCGTCAAAGCTTATGTAGCTTACATTTACAGGAAGACCTGACAGAGCCTCATTGATATGGATGAGGTCATTCATATATGTCTCGTGGAAATGTCCGCTAAGGGTCCAGCTGCGAAGCTTTCCCCAGGAGTGAAGGACAGCTACTTTTATTGGAAGAACCTTAGGCGTCCCTTCCTGGTGTAGACTCTTGATCTGTCTGAATTCATCGGAGATTGAAGCAATATAATCCGTGAAGTCAGGGAAGTCCTGCACCAGGTGAAGATAGCCGCCAAGGCCTATTCTGTCTATTTTTGTGCGAAGAAGAGCTCTTCTTGTGCTTACCCAGTATTTGGAAGCATCTTTAGTAGGGTCTCCGCCCTTTGAGAAGGTTGGAAGTCCACCCAGTCCAACCGGGAAAAGATAGGGATGAAGGCGAAGCTCATGGGTAGGAACGGTTGCTCCTGCACAGAGTCTTACCTCGTAGCCGGAAAAGACGCACTTAATAAGCCCGTCAAAGCCGAAAGAGGAGAACCTTTTGCTGTAGGGTTCAACACCCACCCAGCTGTCGTCGTAAAAGACGTAGGCTTTTTTGCCGTGACTGTGAACTATGTCCACAAGCTCTTTTCCAAAAGAGACAACGAACTGGTTCACATAGTCCATGTAATCAAGCTGAGTCTTAACAGGAGGCATATGAGTTACGTGAAAAGCTCCCTTATTGATGAAGTCCTCAGCTGTGAGACGATAACCCTTTGCTTCAGCAAAGTCATCCAGCATTTTGGGGCTTACTGTGAAGTCATAGGAACCCCAGTCTGTGAAAAGATTGCGATTTCTGGGGTTGCTGCCCCACATCCAGACAAAGTTGTAAAACATGGAAGTAAAGCGGACTACAGTGGTGGCAGGGTGTGATTTGCACCAGTCATCCAGCCACTTTTTCATGTATTCTCTGGTTTCAGGATAGACAGGGTCTATCTGCATGAGATGTTCCTTGTCCCAGCTGTTGGTTATGTGGTTGTACATGGAGATCTCTTCCCAGATCCTGTAAGCCAGAAAGCTTACAGTATATTGATGCCAGGGAATAGCGTTGCTGATAATAACATTCTGGGCTTCCTTCTCATAGGTCCAAAAGCTGCTCTTGATCTCTTTTCCGGTGGTACGATCATAGACCTGCCAGTATTTCATGGAATCTGCACTGTCGTTGATGCGAAACTGCTGGTCAAAGAAATCGTCCATAAGATGGAAGATGAGGAAAGAATCATCTGCAGTCTTGGGCTGTGTCATGAGGAAGGTCTGCTGGAGCTTGTCCTGATTGGCCTTGGCCCAGACGTTATGATCTCTGATGATGCAGATAGTAGAGTAGATTCCATAGCCGGAGTTTAAGATCTCATCAGAAAGAACAGTTCCATCACTATCGCGGATTATGTCTGCGCCCCATTTTGACGCAAGCTCAAGAGTCAGCGCTTCGTACCCTGACTCTCCCGGAAGTGTGAAACTACCTTCGGTATGTTTGATATTGTTTGCCATTTAGTTATCCCCCAACAATATAGCTTTGTATTAAAGAGCTCCGTCGCTTCTTATTTTGTCGTAGTTTAATACCCCTGAAAGATAAGCAAGTGCCAGCCCTTGTCCCCAACCCTGGATCCAATCCCTGGAAATACCACGATAACCCTCTCTGTCCTTCATAACGGCTGTTCCTCCGGAAACATTAAGAACTCTGCCATCGGAAGAGATATTGTCCAGAATGCCTTTTGTTGACTTGTTGATATATTTAATGTGAAGCGGATTTCCCTTATTTATCATTGCTGCAGCTATTCCGCAGCTGGCGGAAATCTCTTCATAGGAATCAGGGTCATCTAGAATTGTCCTGTAGAGACCATCGTCAGTCTGCAGCAGTTTGATAGAAGATAGCTGTTCATTAAGAGATCCTACAATATCCAGGAACTTAGGATACAGGTAGCACTCGGGAAGGATCCTGCCTACTTCT
>CAMVRW010000237.1 GCA_947169985.1 uncultured Butyrivibrio sp.
TTTTGACCGCTACAGAGGTTCAAGCAACATATCAAAACCCGCATAAATACTGAATCTATCACTCCTTGACTGACTTAAGAGTCGGGATAATTAGAGTGGTCTCTATCATCCACGACCATTACTGTCCATACACGTCCACTTGAAATCTTTCATCTCATTTTTGAGATACCACACAAGTCCACCGAAATACCAGAAAGTGTTGTAAACTGCGTGGCAGGCCTCATTTTTATTGGATCTGTGTGGACACTCACCAATGAAGGCCAAATGTATGTAGTAGTCATCCAATGAGGACATTTTGACTACACATTTCACTACATTACATCTCATAAATTCTATGAGTGATGTTTTATACTCATATTATAATACTCCATTTTAATCCATTCAAGAACTTTTTCAAATGATGATCTTACCCTCCAGGTGAGCCATGATTTCCTGCTTCTTTTCCTTGGTGGCATCAGCATAGATGTTCATGGTGGTGGTGATATCCCTGTGTCCCATAAGAGACTGGATCACCTTGATGTTACTCTCGTTTTCGCAAAGTCTTGTACAGAAGGTATGACGGAGAATGTGGCAGGTGATCTCTTCAGGCAAAAGAAATGGTTCTCTTCCCTCATCAGCTGCTGCAGCAACCTCGTGTTCATTGTACCAGTCTACTGCACTGTGTATTGCACGATTCACTGCTCCGGGCAGAAGAACGTTCTGATTGCTGGAGATAAAAATGAAATCCTTGAATCCATCAATCTCTTCATTACAGAATCCCAGGATCTTCTGGAACTCATATTCCATAAGGAAAGCATCGAACACTTCCTGAACCATGGGTATGTCTCTTGTACCAGCATCAGTCTTTGTAGTCTGGATACGCTTCTTGCATTCTCCGAATTCATCAGGTCTGTCACTGAAACTGCGGTTCACATGAACGATACGGTTCTCCATGTCAATGCTGTCTGTCCAGGAAAGCGCTAATGCCTCTCCAATTCTTAAACCGGTCCCAAGCAGAACTGTCATAAGCGGAAGCCAACCATGAAACTCAGGATTGTTTCTGAAGATATCCATGAAGACCTGCTGTTCTTTTACAGTCAGGGCTTTTCTGTCCGGTTTCTCCCAGAATCTGCTTCGCTTGATCTCAGCCATCACATCATCCGTAGGATTGGTTCTGATAAGTCCATCTCTAACAGCCATCTGGAATGCAGGCCTTAAGATCGTATGTACATGATCTACTGTCGTTGCCTTGAGGCCACGCTCTACGATGAGGCCGTAATAATACTTCTTGATATCAGAATACTTCACATCCACGATCCTGTGCTTGCCGAAGTCATTCTTGATATACTGGTTGTACATCTTAACGTAAGTACCCTTTGTAGTAATCTTCAGATTGTGCTTGGTAGAAAGATAATTCTCAACCATATGGTTTACTTCAATGTACTTGGATTTTACCGGATCAAGTCCGTCATCATAATCTCTGTGAAGCTTCTTCTCAGCTTCCCTGAGCTCTACCAAAGACTTACGGTATATGTAGTGTCTTTTGCCCATACGGTCTGTATAGGAATATGTATATCTACCGTCCTTTCTTACGCTCTCGCCGGTGTTAAGTCTATACCCCTTTGCATCTTTTCTGTACATGATCATGTCCTCCTTCTATTAATAAAGAAGAGGAATAATCGGTTCATATGTTAATTATAATCCGCGACATTCCTCTGTTTCAATCCATTTTTATCCTTACAAACCGCCTCAAACCCGCATAAATGCTGCTATTTGGACTCCATTGGACAGCATTGGATTCCTACGGTTATCTATTTGAATCACAAAAATTTTCAAGATATTCATTAACCTTCAGAGTATTGACCAATACCCTTCTCTTGATGTGGTAAACAGCTCCTGCATCCCTGGCCAGATCCTGGAAGGTGTGAAGTCCCATGGAATAGAGATCCTTACCTTCCGCGTATGAAACAAAAATCTTCTGGCCTCCCGTAACAGCCTTTGATACATCTTCTATTGCACTTATTCTCTTTGGCATTTCTCATTCCTCCGTTTTTATCTTTTTGCCTCTCTTTGCTCTTATCAGACAGATTGCTCGCTTCCTGACTTTTCCACGGCTCCGTGTAAGTCGGTGCTTGGTGGCATCGTAGCCACTGTTACTATCTTCTGCTACCTTGCTGATATCCTTTACTCCGTTCAAAATGTCCTTCAGCTCTGCTCTTGGCTTTGGCTTTAAAGTCTCAATCGCCTTTATGATGTCTGAGTAATCACTTCTCATCATCTTCAGAGTCTCTATGTCATCCCGGTGCTTCATATCTTCATCTGCACCTCTCATGACTTGCTCGATATTGCCTGACTGTAGATCCCTTGCAAGCTGGACATTATTTGTTGCTTCATTTCCTGTCGGATCTCCTGTACCTGAAGTCTGTACCCTCACTCCAGGATCTCCTCTCTCAGCTCTCTTGTTATAAAGCTTTTCTTCTTTCAATGTGTTGCGGAGGTCTTCCTCAAACAGATCTATCAGCATGATAAAATTATCAAAATGCTCGAGGATAATATTGATTCTTTCCTTGTCCTCCGCCTCTGCATAAATCTTTACAATACTTTCTTCCGCTGACATTTTTCCTCCTTTTCAAAGTGTTGCCTTAAGACACTTTAATGATAAAACAGTGAAAGTGTCCTAGCCGTCGGCATCTGCGAACTTAGTTCGATATTTGCGACGAGCTGGTAAAAGAGCTGTCATAGTATTGAAAGCGCCCTTATCTGCTCAATTGCAATCTTCCTGGCTCTGGGATTTCTAATAGAGTAGAAAGCCTGCAGCATCTCATCAACTTCCGATGCATATTCTCTCTTTTCCTTATCTCCTGCTCCAAACAGGATCCAGTCAGCAGATACATCAAACAAGGATGCATAGTCGATCACATTTACTGACGAAAGAGATCTTTTACCTGACTCATACTCTGAGACCATGCTTCTGCTACCAAGGTTAAGGCGCCTTGCAAGTTCCTCCTGACTCATTCCCTTCTGAACTCTTAATGTTCTGATTCTCTCTCCAATCTCTCTTGTGTTATTTCTTGCTTCCATTTTTCCTCCGATCCGGAGTCTTCAAACGGAAGCAACCGCGCCAAGAGCATAGAAAAAGAGCCTGCAAAACATTAATAAACCTAAGGTTATAAAACCTTTCGGTATACTTCCGTTTTGCAGACTCCTTCGATGTTACGTGTTGTTAGTTACACGACTCTTTAAGCTCTTGGCAAATCTTTTGGCAGGTGATGCTGTTCCTGGCTCGGTGGCTCTGCACTAGTCCATCATCTGCCGCATTAACATATTAAGTTGTATATTGGCCAGAAGCTTCCAGCCGCATCAGTTGGTCAGTAGTGCCAACTCCTTCTGATACCTGAGCATCCTCTCTGTAAAGGACTGCTCATCACTCTCTTCATCATTTACTATAGTAGTAACAAAACTCTTGGTCACACATATCGTTATCAGGTTGCCGCACTCTTCACATATCTCGTCTACATCGGCACGTCTGGCCTTCATGATCTTATTACCACAAACCGGGCAGTTAACCCAGCGTTCTCCCTCCATGGATAACTTCGCTCTTTTCAAACTCTTCACCCCCAAGCGAACAAAACCAATTGTTGATAGTTACAATTAACGGATTAGGGAAAGAAAACCGTTAGCTGATCTCTTTTATAGCTCCGCGGTTGCTATACTCTAATTATAGTTGCCTTAATAAATTGTCACAAGTAGAAATCGAACAGTTGTTCTGTCCTATTTTTTGTACACATTTTACAAAACTACAATTGCAAAACTCCTCCTTAAACAAAACTATTTTTTCATGTTGGCACCAAAACAAGCGTAGTATATCATGATTCCAGAAACCAATCTTCCGAATTCACTCCGACTTTCATACGAAATTACTCCGAAAAGTCTCCGATTTTACTCCGATTTCTTTTCTAAATAAAAAAGGCATAAATATGAATACTCAAATGCCTTTAAATCACTCCAGCGGTGGGAGTTTGGAAATGTCTTCATCATTTTGAGGAATTTCTTTAAATGGTATTATTCCCCTGGCCATATCTTCATACTGCCTACGTTTTACATATTTCCACATGAGAATTCCAAGCAACCTTATAGCTATCGGCCTCATTTCGTAAAATGTAGAACTGGCTATCCCC
>CAMVRW010000238.1 GCA_947169985.1 uncultured Butyrivibrio sp.
AGCATATAGGTAACGGCAGTCCTGATGATAGGCTGCTCATCGCCCTTTATAAAGCGCACGCACTGCTCCGCAGAATCAGCTCTCTGGTCGAACTGTCCAGGCAAAGCCTCAATACTGAATACCTTCGCATTTTCAGGAATCTCGATCTGCTCTCTGTAAAGAATATCAACAGGCGGCTCTGAAAATACAGTTCCCACAGCCTTTTCAAAAACTTCGTCAGATACATTTTCAACATCATATCTGATGAAGATCCTTACCTTCTCAACGCTCTTAATTCCAAGATAACCTGATATCTCAGCCTTTAGCTCTTTTGCCTTTCCTGCAAAGGGTGCCTTCTTTTCAACGAAGATTCTTCTTACTGCGCTCATAACTCTCTCCTCTTCTAATGATTTATATTTTGAAAAAAGTGCTTAGGATTTATTCTTAAGCACTTTTTATTTAACGATTAATTATTTAATTCATCCGGGACTAATCCCTCTAATACATACATAAGCTCTTTATCGATAGCTTCTTCGGTAACGCCAATAGTTTTGGAAGTGATCTTGAGACCTTCCACCACGTACATAAGATTGCGAGCACAGCCTAAAGGGTTCTCACAATAAAACTCATCGTTCTCGACGCCATTTTCTATAAGCTTTTCAACAATACGAACTGCTGTATCAAACTGATTCTTAAGGGGATTATCCTTTGAAGCTGCCTTGTGGAGCGAAAAATACTCATAGGTGGCAACTGTAAGATTGTTCTTCTTCCGAAGGATTTCCTTCTTCTGTTCCTTCAGGAAAAGAGCTAACATATCACCGGCAGTTGCGTCGCCGGAAAGAGCAGCTACTACTGCCTCTTCATCGTCCTCTGATGTATCATCAGCAAGGACCGCTAAAAACAATTCTTCAGTACTGGAAAAATAGAGATAAAGACCCCCACGACTAATCTCGCAGGCATCTACCACATCCTTCATGGTCACATTCTTGAAGCCTTTTTCTGCAAATACAGCTCTTGCTTTCTCAAGAATGTACTTTTTCTTCTGGACTGATTTCTCTCCCAAACTAAAAACTCCTCCACCTTTTATTCCAAAATTATAAGGAAGTTACGCTCTCAGCAAGCTTATGCCAGCGGTCTTGAACTTTCCTGACCCCAAAATCTAACAAGATCATCCATTTTCTTGACCACGTTGTAGAGCACTCCGTTGCGGACTCCCTCTGCCCAAACGCTGCCCTTGGTCATACCTGAAAGGATGTAGTTTGAAAGGATCCCTGCCAGGTCATCCATATCGGTGATCTGGGCATCCTGAATGAACAAAAGCTCATCCTTAGGTGAATTCAAATGGTTTCTGGAATAAACATAGACATAGTTCCGATCTAAAAGATTAGTAGTCTGCGCAGCCTTAACAAAGGACAGCAGATTTGAATCATAAACCGGAAATGGAATTGATTTAAGATCATTGCTGCTATAGCGCTGAGCCACCTCATTGCTGGCATTGTCCTTCAGCCAATTCAGGTAAGGTGTTATCTTAGAAAGCTCCGGACGATATCTGGAAACGATGTCCTCAACACTGTTCTCATTGACACTTCCGTCATTTTCAATACCCATTAGAACCCGCACCTTTCCTGGCTTTGCGCCATTCAACAAATTGTTTTCAAGAAAAAAATCCGGTCGTAACTCCAAAACATTATAGCAAGTACTTAAGAAAAAGTACAGAGTTTTTCCTTGTAGCTTCTATACAGTTCAAGGAGCCTTTCTGTGTTGTCTTTTATGAAGTCAAGATTCTCTTCTTTCCCTGCCATCTCAAGGCTTTCTGCCAGCTCCGAAAGCTCTTTTGCCCCAATCATCCTGGATGTACTCTTAAGGGCATGTACCTTGATGACATAAAAAGAAATATCTCCTCTATTATATGCATCCTGAATCTCATCTGCCTTTGCATCTATCTTTTCATAGAAGGCATTCAGGAACTTCTTAAGGGCAGCTTCATCTCCGCAATACTTAAGACCGTCTTCAACATTGATACCTTCTATATCATATAGTCCCTTAGGAGCCTGCGCTTTTGCAGGCTCTGCATCTGAGACCTTTTTGGTCCCCTGCTTCTTCCTGGAAGAAGCATTTAAATCTGATTCATTGGGCTCCTCTGCTACTCTTAGAGGCTCCACATCACTTTCCTCCTTCTCGTCAAAGAAAGATCCCAGACCATAGTTCTTTTCACCCTTAATAAGATACTGAAGGCCAAAAGAGCCTTCTCCGCAATTGGCTGCTACGCCGGCAGAGGTGCGCTGGAAAACGATGTGTTCAAAAGGAACTCTCTTTTTGATCCACTCCTCTATGCACAAGAGGTCTTCTTCATCCATTCCCACATAAGGTACGATAAGAAGGGATCTGTCAGGTGTCAAAGTTCCTTTGAAAGCATGGTTGATATATTTCTCGTAACACTTTTTTGTGTTACCGAAGATAAGCCCGCCTACTACAAGCTTGTTATCCTTCATTCTAAGCACCGGATGGAGCCAGAGTGTTGAAAGAATGCTGTTGATGGCAGGATTCAGTTTTCCCTGTCTTGTTATGGTTTCTGTGCTCTTAGTCACAAAGCTGCAGTTCAGCCTCTTTTTAGCGCCTTCAAGTTCAGCTACTATCTTATCAGGAGACAGGTTCTGTCCTGCAAGGTTCACTGCCATGAGCACCAACATTCCATAAGCGCTGGAAAGTGTCTCTGAATCTACGACCGAAACATTTCCAAAGCTCTTTGACGCCTTGAGAGCCCTGTCATACTCTTCGCTGTTTTCGCTGGATAAAGTAATGTAGATAAGGTGATGCGCCTTCTCAAGTTCCTTTGCAAAGAACTGCACAAAGGCATCCTCAGTAGGAGCCTCTGTCCTGACGCTCTTACTCTTATCCTTCATATACCTGACCAGTTCCTCCGAACCGATATCAACGTTGTCCTCAAAGACACCTTTATCAGTAAATACCCTACTGGGAATGATGCTGATGCCAAGCTTTTCAGTCAGCTTTGAAGGCAGGTCACTTGTACTGTTAGCCGCAATGGCCACAGGTCTTTTCTTGAAATATCTGCTTCCGGTATTTCTGGGCGAATCTGTCATTTCCAGTTCTGCACTGCCAATCACCTTTTCCTTTGGAAGATGCAAAAGAAGCATATCCTCCAATTCACGTCCCGAAACAGGCTTAGTAAGATAGCCGTCAAAACCGGTTCTGTTGTATAGCTCAACCACTTCACTGCCGGCATTAGCAGTAAAGGCAATGATGGGTACATCCAGGTTCATTCCGCCCTTTTGATTCCGGATCTTTTCATAACATTCCACGCCGTCCATTTCAGGCATCAGATGATCCATAAGGATAACATCATAGCGATTACGAAGAGTAAGAAGCAGAGCCTCCCTTCCTGAAGCTGCCTGATCCACCGTCATATCAGTCCCCTCAAGAAGCTTCCTTTCCACCTCACGGTTCATCTCGTTATCATCTACGATAAGTATTCGGGCACTGGGAGCTGTAAAGTTGTGCTCAAATCTCTCAGCCGCTGAAATCTGGCCAAGGCTTGAAACATTGAAGTTTCCTATTGGATTTTGAGAAGATATTCCCTGCCTCAAAGAAACCTCAAAAGCTGTTCCCTTAGAATAAACGCTGTTAACTTTGATCTGGCCATCCATGAGTTCAACAAGCTGTTTTACTATGGAAAGGCCAAGTCCTGTTCCTTCTATGTAACGGTTCTTTTCCTCCTCCTCACGCCTGAAGATCTCAAAAAGATGTGGCAGGGCCTCAGCCTTTATGCCCATTCCAGTGTCGGCAACGCTTATGTTCAAAAGAGCATCTCCGCTCTCAAGATACTCACATTCCATATGAAGAGAAACAGATCCCTCATTTGTATATTTGACAGCATTATTAAGCAGGTTTATCAGTACCTGCTTGATCCTGACCTCATCACCATATAAAGTTGCCGGAACATTGGGGTCTATATCAACATTGAACTGCAGACCCTTTTTCTCGGCCTTGAGCCAGATAATATTGACGATTTCGGAAAGAAGCGCAGCAACACTGTAGTCCCCGGGAACGATCTCCATCTTCCCCGCCTCGATCTTACCCACATCAAGGATGTCATTTATAAGGGATAAAAGAAGCTTTCCTGCCCCCTGGATGTTCATGGCATCCTT